>JAPLUM010000367.1 GCA_026397605.1 Verrucomicrobiota bacterium
TCATCGAAAGCAGCTTTTGGTTCTCGATAAAGGCTGTTTTGCCTTTGCTAGATCGCTCGACTGTTTAAACGTAGATTATAATGAGTAGCTGTAAAAACGTCATCACGCTTTTTCTTAGCATCGCGTTGCTTACTTTTCCCAGCTGCCTCAGCCCAGAAGGGTTTAACAAAGCAACCTGGACCAGGGATGAGCTTGTTCACTGGTATGCACAGCATCGTCCGTCTAACGAAGGTTTGAAGACTTTCGGCTATCGCGGATCTGACCGCAACTACCACTATTTCATCACCCGCCCAATCGACTCATTCCTCATGCCTCGGGTATCACGGACTGAACTTGAAATAGCTGACGAACGTCCGGTAAAGAGTTCGTCATCGTTCCCACTCTACTATTATCTTGTAGATCCACTTCAGAGTTTCAAGGAAGTTTCAGCACAGTGATCCGAAACCACAACCGAAACAAGAGGCTTAACGGATGAATCTAGCGGCCCGTGCGACATCTCTCGTGTCCTCGGCGCCGCCCTTTTGGCATCTCATGATCAGGACGTTGGCCGATGAATTGAATCCACACGAGATGGGATAACCGCAGAGATTACAATTAGAAGAGCTTTCTG
Source organism: Verrucomicrobiota bacterium (assembly GCA_026397605.1). Taxonomy (GTDB): domain Bacteria; phylum Verrucomicrobiota; class Verrucomicrobiia; order Verrucomicrobiales; family Verrucomicrobiaceae; genus Prosthecobacter. The sequence goes on from JAPLUM010000367.1 coordinate 611, forward strand.
GGAGGCACGTTCGCTCAATGTCGTAGAGTGGTCCGCACAGTCCTCTGTGCGGACTGAAGTCCGAGCGGGAGTTCCAAACCCATTGGCTTTGAAGTCCGCTGGAGGATTATCCGAATTGGCAGGCTTTGTTCTGCGCTCGGACCGCACAGGGAACTGTGCAAACTTCATCTCGTAGTCCCCAAGTTACTCCCGCTTCCACACTTCAGCGCATCGGAGTTCGGTTACTTCTGTTTATTCGGAAGGCAAACATCACCCCTATAAATTGAAAGAGCGCTTGGCCAGCCATGCCTTTGTGCAGCCATCTCTTGTAGCAGGAGTCCGATGCATTGTCATAAAATATCTTGACGTGCTTTTTAAAAACATGGCAACCTATGTGCTAGGATAAAACTCAGGCTTATGAACATGCGCTTCACACCCCAAAGACAATGGACCACAGCGCTTAGCGTTGTTTTTCTCAACTCCCTCAGTGCTTTTGCCCAATCCCCTCCCGAGCCAGCGGATGTGAATGAGGGACGTAACTTCGTCCAAGAACGAGCCGAATTAGAAGCATCCTGGGAGATGCTGAGTTTAAAATGGGGGAATCTGTCTATTCCACGAAAGCCACCGACGACTCTACTTAAGTCCACAAAAGCCAAAGCGCTCTCTCTATTGGAATTACGAAAAACCGAGAATGATGCCAACTTGCCAGCACCGCAACGTAGATCCCTGGCCATCACCACTTTGAATGGCTTCCGTGATCCTGGAGAAATACGCTCCAACGACACAGAGACAACCACCCGATACCTGAAAGATCTGGAAACATCAGCGCCAAAAGAGACGACTCCTTCTAAACCCCCTGGCACACTCACCGCCGTGCTTACTGCCACTTATGCACGGAATTACATCGGCAATGACCCTGTTTACTTGCGCGGTTACAACGGCCAACTCGTCGGGCCGACCTTGAGAGCTAAGCCTGGTGATGTCATGCGCATCACCGTGCGCAATGATTTACCGACGCAAGCCTGGCAGGCCAATTCCATGAACAAGCTGCACGCTTTCAATACCACCAACCTGCACACGCATGGCCTGCATGTCTCTCCCAATGGGATCAGTGACAACGTCCTCATTCAGATCCTCCCTGGAGCCACCCAGGAGTATGTCATCGAGATCCCCAAAGACCATGTCTGCGGAACCTTTTGGTATCACCCACACAACCACGGATCTACTGCTGCAAACGTCGCCAGCGGCATGTCAGGCGCACTGATCATTGAGGGCGGGCTAGATGATCTACCAGAGATCAGAGCCGCTAAAGAGCGTGTCATGGTTCTGAATCAGATACTTTACGTCAATAAGGTGCCTGCCCCAGACAAGACCAAGCCAGATATCATCCTCCCAGAAGGAGTGATCGAAGAAAAATACGCAGGTCTCAATCTAGGCCCCAGAGACGCAGAGACACTCGGGCGCTTCACCACCATCAACGGAGTCCAGCTACCCATCATCCGCATGCGCCCAGGCCAGCTAGAGCGCTGGCGTTTGATCGACAGTGCTCAGAGTGAGATCATCGCCTTTCAGCTAGTGGCCGTCGATGATCCCGCCAAAATCGTGCCTTTGTATGAGATCGCTGTGGATGGCCTCCCGCTGGGTAAATCCGTGAAAAAAGAAACCATTCAGATGTTCCCTGGCTATCGCTCAGATGTCCTGGTTCAAATAGCCAAGCCAGGAGAATACCTCATCGTCGATCAGGCTAAGCTAGGCATGAAATCAGATCAGATCCCCCTCCAATACATCGCCCGCGTAGTTGTGGAAGGAGAACCCGTCACTGGCATGAAAATGCCGACGGATGCGCAAATGAAACCCTTCCGCTTAAAAACCCTGGTGGATGAAAAACCCGTCACCCACCAAAAAGCCGTCTATGACATCCATTTAGTCACCGACAAAGACGACAAACCCACAGGCGTCCGGTTTTGGATCGATCAAAAATCCTTCAGTGAAGACGAAGCCCGGGTCCTGGAGCTTGGTACGGTTGATGAATGGAAGGTCAGCGTCCGTAACAGCGTCAATCCAGACTCCAAAAACCTCCCCATCAACACAGGGCATCCCTTTCACATCCATGTGAATCCCTTTGAGATCACCTCCATCATGGCCCCCGAAGACCCGACCAAGCCAGATAGCAAACCCAAAGAATACCTCACGGATGGCCCCGTGTGGCGTGACACCATCTGGATGCCGAATAACGGCACCGTCACCTTTAAAACCAAGTATGAAGACTTCATCGGCACCTTCGTGCAGCACTGTCATATCCTCGATCACGAAGACCAGGGCATGATGGAGCTCATCGACATCCAGGAAAAAGCGCCAGCAACCGCCGCCGTGAAGAAGCCACATCCCGCCCCAGCCAAAGGCGCGCAGGCCCCTGACTTCAGCCTACCAGATGCCGCAGGCCAGCTCCATGCCCTGACCGATCAGCTCGGGCAGCGTCAGATTGTCTTCCTCTTCAAAGGTCACGGCTGCCTGCACTGCGCCCAGCAGGTGCAGGAGTTCACCTCCCTGTATGAGAAATTTAAGGCCAAAGGCATCCAGATCATTGGCATTACCTCAGACCCTGCAGACGTGCTTAAAACCGCCCTCGCCGAAGCCCCATGTCCATTCCCCATCCTCGCAGATCCCACAGGCAAAGCCTTTGCCGCCTACGGCTGCCTGCACAGCAACGAACTAGCCCACGGCACCTTCCTGCTCGATGCCAAAGGCCGCGTCCAATGGCGCATCACCGGCCCCAATCCCTACCTAGCCGTTTCCCAGTTATTGGAAATCCCGCTTCAAACCACCGCCATCAACGAACAGAAACCCTGAGCGAGTGAGCCACTTGCAAAACCTCAGCGATAATCGTAGAAAGGGAAATGGATTAACAGGAGGTAGCAGAGAATGAATGAGTTAGAAACGCGCTGAAGTTGACTCAAAAGGTGAAGGCTAAAGTTCCGGTTCATGATCGTAACTTCCTGAATCTCTGCTGACTCTGCTTTCTCCTGTTCAAAATGGTGTCGGTTTTTAGGGTTATATTGTCCCTATTCTGCTGACGAACTGGCCCAAAGCTATACCTCACTCCCGCCTGCCGTGGATTGTCAGCTGTGGATGAGAGGCTTTTCGTAGAGCGTGGTTTAATTGACAGGATTAGCGGGAATAAGCTCTGACCTGTAAATCCTGTCTTTCTGTCCTCCTGTAAAATCATGTTCCTCATCGCCTCGACAGACTGTAAAGCATCCAAGAGTTTCTGGACTCGAAACTTGAAACTTGAAACAGGCTTTTAGGGTAAGCCTCTCATTTTCCGTGTGTTCCGCGTATTCCGTGGTTGGCCATTCGTATCCGTCAAACCTAGCACCGTCGGAAGATCGTAGTCTGCAAGTGTCGTAGCTGCCAAGCTACGACACTTATGCTTACAGCCGATCCAGCACCACCTCTCAAACGCGACGTTCTCG
>JAPLUM010000217.1 GCA_026397605.1 Verrucomicrobiota bacterium
TTCGGCGAGACCCCCAGCAGCACCCTGGAAGAAAGCTTCTTTGAGAAAGCCAAGAAGTTCTTCAAGTAGGCTATCAAACTGCTGGCTGGTGAGTCCCAGTTACGCCCTTGCTGAAAAGTCTGGCGTCACTTAACCTTTAACCCAATTCATCACGAGCCATGCCTGATCCTGAACAGACCCTCGACTACTTGGAACAGCAGATTCCCAGCATCTCTGCGGCTGCGGTAGATGTGGCCTACTGGCAGGCGCTGGCATCGGGGCAGGCCGTGCTGGTGAGCGGTGATGATGGCATCTACCAAACCTTTGCCGATGGCACGAGAAAGCTCATTAAAACCACCGAGCCGCGTCCGAGCGTGCCAATCGGAACTCGGGTGCGTATCCCTTGAATCACGCCGTCCCAAGACTGCGGATGTTCGCTGGGCCGAATGGCTCAGGCAAAAGCACCATCAAGGCGATGGTGCCAGAGAAACGTTGGTTATTGAGTTCCCATCATACGGCGGGGAGAAGAATATCCAATATCCAACAAGAAATGTCGAAGTCTGAAGTCTGAAGCCAAACCTTGGAAATTGGACATTCCTTGTTGGATATTGGCTATTCAGCTCCAATGAGGCCAAGCCCTCATCCCACCTCAAGCTCTACCACTTCCCCCTTCCCACTCAGCCGCTTCAGCCGATCCCAGGCCCAGCGGTATTCATCGGCAGTGATGAAGAGCCTACTTGCGAACCACTTTTCTAAGTAGAGCTAACGCAGTTGTGTCTGACTTTTCTGCGGTGTCAAAAGGTTCGCTGGGATACCATTGGGAAGCAGATTCTGTAGTTCAGGTGGAACCAAAGGTCTCTCTGCAACACCTTTGAGATATTGTCCCAGTAGGTCCACGGCACTGCTGCTCAATTTGGGGGTCAATCTTTGTTTCACATTGTCGATATAGCCCAACTTATCATCTTTAGTCACAAATGGCATATTGAGAGAAAAACTGGGTCGTCCATCTCGGGCCTGATACAAAGCAGCTACAAGTGAGGCCTCCTGATCGGGCGTCAGCTGAAGTCCTCGGCTTTCCAGCTCAAGCCTGAAAGCCTGCGCATTTTTACGATCCGACTGAGTGTACTGCCAGTATTTAATTTTGTCATAGTTTTCTGTTCCGACAGCAGCCTTCAGATCTTCCTCCATTCGCAGAAGTTCGCTGTCATGAGCTTCTTGCTGTTCGCCTCGGCTAAGAGATGCAAGCTTCGCCTTGAGATTAGCTGTAGCGACTGTCTCTTTCATTTTTATCATTTGGAATACTTTGGCGCTGAGGGGATCAGAAAGACCAAGCAATTTAAAGAACTCTTTATGCTCATTTTCGCGCTGATCCAGCTGTGCACTTAGCATACCTTTGAGACCACCAGTTTTAAACCTCTTTGATTGTTGCAAGAGGTTGTCTGTAGACTTTTTCACTTCGGCGATTATACGTTCATTTGTCATCTGAGGTGATTCCACAGTTGTAGCAGTTGGATTATCGTTTATGAAACTTGAAGATTGGTGTGTGTTAGTTTGGTCTGACTGTGCACGATTTGATTGAGATGTAGTAGATCCGGATATAGCAGCAAAACGCCAAGCTAAAAATATGACTAAAATCACTGCTGTGACCAACACAAAATAATAGACAGGTTTAATTTTCATGGCGGGGTAGCTAAATGTAAGTATTTTTCGAAATTCACATGCCGCGCTACCAAGTGTAGCGCAACATGTCGATGTATCCCAGTTTATAAGTTGCCTAGCTGAGACTGTAGGTCACTAATTTGCTGCTGAAGCTGTGCAATCTGCTGATTGTTTGCATCAATTGCAGGCTGAATTGTGGCGATCTGTTCTTGAATTGCCGATATTTGTTGTTGCAATGAAGC
>JAPLUM010000226.1 GCA_026397605.1 Verrucomicrobiota bacterium
AGAGACGATGAGCGACCTCCTCACTGGTGGCGACGATGATGTGCTGCGCCTGGATGACCTGCCCAGTGCTCAAAGTGACCTCGCCTGCTCGCACTGCTGCCACTGGGGAATTGAGAAACAGAGATCCAGGTGGTAAGGCCACGGCAAGTTGATCTGGGATGGCCTGCATGCCATGAGCTGGCAGAGCGGCCCCAGACCGTAAAAACATGGAGTATAGAAAAAGAAACATCCTAGCGGAAGTGCGCAGATCCTTTTCCAGAAACACGCCACCAAAAAAAGGCCGAAAGAAGCGGTCGATCATGGATTCGCTAAAGCCAAAGTCCACAAGGTAGTCCTCTGTCTCCATCTCTTCGATCCCGCGCTCGATGCTGTAGGTCCTGCTGACTTCCTTCAGGAGTAGTAGGGCATGCCATTTGTCACGCCAAGAGATGAAGTTGTCATGGATGTTCTTCACTGCATCCAGCGGGTGATGCAGTGGATCGGCGAAACGATGGGTCTGATGCTTGTAATGCACGTCTGAGCCACGGTAAAGAGGGCGGAGATCGAGCTCCTCATAATCAAGCACTCGCTTTGCCTCAGGATAGCTCGGCAGCATGACCTGAAAGCCACGATCAAGAGTAAAACCGTCAACGCGGTCCGATCTGACTCGTCCACCAACAGCTTCAGCCGCTTCATGAATCGTGAACGGAACCCCCGCCTTGGTGAGCAAGCGTGCGCAGGCCAAACCGGAGAGGCCGGCGCCAACGATGACGATGCTAGGAGCGGGTGAATGCATGGGGAAGGGAACCGTGAACAATGAACAATGAACGCCTAACAGATGAATGCAAGCTGGACGGATGCCAAGGTTAGGTCTCATGATGGGATGTCATGAAAATTCTGATCACTGGAACCACTGGCCGACTCGGAGGCGCTCTGAAACGCTGTTACGAGCGGCGCCATGAGATTTTAGCGCCTAGTCACGCTGAGCTGGATCTCAGTAGGCCAGAAGATGTGGATTCCATTTTGGATGATTTTCAGTTCGATCTGCTCATCAACTGTGCTGGCATGGTGAATCCAGACGTTTGCGAGAGCGACCCATTCTCGGCCATGCAGGTCAATGCTGAGTCACCTGCGCAGATGGCCGCATTTTGTCATCAGCGGGGTGTCCGGCTGATTCATGTTAGTACAGATTATGTTTTTGATGGAGCCGACGATGTGCTCTTAAATGAGGAGGCTCCGGTGCAGCCCATCAACGCCTATGGGCGCTCGAAGCTAGCTGGTGAACAATCCGTCCTAGCAGCCTCATCCTCAGCCTTGGTAGCCCGAGTCTCCTGGTTGTTCGGTGGGCATCTTCCCAGTTTCCCCGATCAAATCTTGAATGCGGCGCTGCAAGGGAAGGACGTGGCCGCAATAGCAGATAAATGGAGCACGCCGACCAGTGTCAATGATATCGCCCTTTGGTTGGAGCAAATCATGATGCAGCGTCCTGAGGTCTCTGGCCTGCTACACGTTTGTAACAGTGGCCAAGCCTCCTGGCATGAATATGCGGAAACAACCCTGGCTTTGGCTTTTGAACTCGGAATCATCCCCGCGCTTCCTGCTGTAAAGAAGCAGCTTTTGAGCGGTTTCC
>JAPLUM010000826.1 GCA_026397605.1 Verrucomicrobiota bacterium
TCCAGGGCATCTGAGACCGATAGATGCGTCCGACAGCGCAGGGTGCTCTTTTGACGATTCCAGTGTAGGGAGGCAAAAGCCAGCTTATCCGTGGCCACGGGGCCACCGACAAAAATCGGCACGTCAGCAAGTCCGCCTAAAAGCTCATCTGGCAGCAGGTCTGAAACACATTGCTCCAGAGGCCGGTTCAGCACATATCCAAAAGCTCCGTCCTCGGCAGAATAGGCTGCCATGAAAATCACAGTGCGGGAGAAATTTGGATCTCTCATCGACGGCGCGGCGAGCAGGAGGCTGCCAGTGTAGAGCGATGTGTCATTGTTAGCGGGCATGACTTTTGTTATGAAGGACTACGGAAGCATTGCCGTCAAGAATGCATCTGCATTTGTGAATCAGATTTTGGCTTGGTGTATTTATCTGGCGTTTCTGCGGCTCACCGCTAGCATCGCCGCCACTTCACCATGCCTCACGAACCTAAATCTCCGCTCGATCGCGCTCGTCGCAAAGCTTTCGTCCGACTGCTGCCAGTTCTTTTTGTCAGCTACATGATCGCTTATGTAGATCGGGTGAATGTGGCAGTGGCCAAGCTAACGATGGTGAAAGATATGCCCGCCTTCACAGACGCGGTGATCGGCTTTGGCAGCACGCTTTTTTTCATCGGTTACTTTCTGCTAGAAGTGCCAGGCACGCTAATGGTGGAGCGCTGGAGCGCACGAAAGTGGATCTGCCGCATCATGGTGACCTGGGGCTTGATGGCAGGATTGACGGCGTTTGTGACCACTCCATTTGAGTTTTACTCGGTGCGCTTTTTACTCGGCCTAGCGGAGGCGGGCTTCTTTCCAGGGGTGATCGTGTATCTGACGCATTGGTTCACTTCGCGTGATCGGGCCAAGGCATTGTCTTACTTCCTGATCGCTACGCCGTTTGCGCAGATGCTGAGTCCGATCTCGAATTTGCTGCTGAAATTTGGCACCACTGAGGTTTTAAAAACCGGTGAGACTCTGGTGCATCCGCCTTTGATGGGATTGGTCGGCTGGCAGTGGGTGTACATTTTCTGGTCCATCCCCGCTGTCGTGCTCGGAATCGGTGTGCTCTGGCTGCTAACGGATCATCCGCGCCAGGCTAAATGGCTAACGTCTGAGGAAAGTGAAGCCCTGGAAGCTGAGCTGGCTCGGGAACGCGAGATCAAGACCCGAGGCAAACGCATGTCTGTGCTGGAAGCTTTTGCGCATCCAAAAGTGCTGCTGCTTTGCGCGGCTTATTTCTTCATCACGACCTGCAGTCACAGCATGGAGCTGTTCATGCCGAGTGTGATCAAAGAATGGTATGCGCTGAGTCGAGATGAGTTCACTTGGTTGATCGTTCTACCACCGCTACTAGCCTTGATGGGGCAGCTTCTAGGTGGTTGGAGTTCAGATCGCTTCCAGGAGCGTAGGCTGCATGCCTGTCTGCCAATCTTGGTCGGTGCCGTAGCTATGCTCTGTGCGCCAGCTACGATGGGAACACTGACGCTGACTATGCTCTGCCTAATGGTCGCCTTTGCGGGGTTCAAGACTTACATGCCCGCTTTTTGGTCATTGCCGAGTCTTTTCCTGGCTGAGGCGGCAGCCGCTGGCAGCATTGGGCTGATCAATTCGGTGGGAAATCTTGGTGGAGCTGTGGGTCCAGCCGTCATTGGTAAGCTCAAGACAACCACAGGCTCTTTTACCAGTGGGTTTTGGTTTCTTGGGGCTTCCATGCTGGTGGCTTTCCTGATCATTTTCTTTCTGGGCCTAGGCGCACGGAAATCAGCAGCTGAGCGGCTAAATAACTGACGATGTAGAACACTTCGTGCTACTCCGTGAAGTCTGATTTCATTTCTGCTGCATGACTCCTTCTATCACTGTCCCCCGCTGGCGGATCGCCGCTGATACGGGTGGCACGTTCACCGATTGTCATGCCATCGATCCGCAGGGCTGCGAAAGCCGCTGCAAGGTCCTCTCAACGGGTCATTTGCGCGCAAGCTTGATCAGTAGCATGGGCTTTCTAGTCCGTGTCTCGGGCCTGCCTCCGCTCCCCGACGGCTTTTTGATGGGCTTTCAAGTGCAAGCCGTCGGAGATGAACGAACCCTCACCGTCACCCATTGGCATAGCGATAGCTCAGAAATGACGCTGAGTGACAAGCCGCCAGCTACATGGCATGCAGGCACGCTACTGGAGCTTAGCACCGGTGAGGAGGCACCAGCGCTGGGCGCACGCGTGCTGACCAACACGCCTCCAGGCCAGTCTTTTCCACCGCTCAATCTGCGACTGGCTACCACCCGCGCGACGAATGCGCTGCTCGAAAAAAAGGGCGGCAGGATCGCGCTCTTCATCACGCGTGGTTTTGGCGATCTCCTACAGATCGGAGATCAGCGCCGGAGCGATCTTTTTGCGCTGAATCATGCACCCAAGACGATCTTTCATGAGCAAGTCTGTGAGCTGGCAGGGCGTGTCAGCGTGCAGGGAGATGTGGTCGAGGCCTTGGATGAAGCGTCCATTTTGTCGGAAGCTCACCGCTGCCTCAGTCTCGGCATTCAAACAGCGGCGGTTTCTCTGCTCCATGCCTATGCCTATCCGCAGCATGAAAAGCGTGTGGGCCAACTCTTACTACAGGCGGGATTTCAACACATCACTCTTTCCCATGAGACTGCTGCTTTTGCAAAGCTGCTGCCGCGCACCCAGAGCACCGTGGCAGATGCTTACCTGCATGAGCCCGTGAGCGCTTTTCTCCAGGCTATCCGTCGGGTCACCCCCGACATGCTGGTGATGACCAGTGCCGGCGGGCTCAAAACAACCGACGATATCCGCCCAAAAGACATGCTACTTAGCGGCCCGGCAGGTGGTGCCATCGGAGCGGCCAATGCTGCACGCCGACTCGGCATCCGAAAAATCATCACCTTTGACATGGGCGGCACCAGCACGGACGTGGCACGGATAGATGGACGTCCTGGCTACCGCTTCACTCAACAGGTGGCAGGCATGCGATTGCTGGCGCCCTGTATCGCTATCGAGACGGTCGCTGCGGGTGGTGGATCCATCTGCCACTGGACCCATCATGGCCTGGCAGTCGGGCCTGAAAGCGCAGGCTCCAATCCCGGCCCCGCCTGCTATGGCAAAGGCGGGCCACTCACCATCACCGACGTGAATCTTTTACTCGGTCGTTTTGATCCAGCGCGTGCGCCGATCCCACTCGATCTCGCTGCCGCTCAGAGACGGCTCAGTGAACTACACCAACAGACAGGTGAAGAGCTGAGTGAGCCTGAGCTTTTGCAATCTCTGCTGCGGCTGGCTATTGAACACATGACAGACGCGATCCGCCGAATCTCTATCGGTGAAGGTTATGATCCGACAGATCATGCACTGTTAGCCTTTGGTGGTGCGGGACCACAGCACGCCTGCGCCGTGGCCGTACAACTCGGCATAAAGACCATCTTGGTGCCTGAACATGCGGGCATTTTAAGTGCTGTCGGATTGCAGGAGGCTGTACCGGAACAGATCCATGAGACAGAGGTCAGACAGCCACTCTTACAAGCATTGGCAAACTGGACTGTGACCGTGGAGGCAGCTCCCGACAAGCAACGGATTCAAATCGCTGAAATGCGCCTCATGGGACAGGACACGCCGATTCAGGTGGAGTTTCAGGATCCTCATGAACTGACGGAAGCCTACCCAACAGCGTATCAACGTCTCTTCGGCTATCCGCCGCCTGCGAATCGCCAAGTCGAGCTTGTCAGTGTCCGCGTCATTCTCCGCGAGGCCGAGGGTCTCGCGGAACAGGCATCTCTAACCATAGAAAAACTCAACCCTTCCCCAGCACTCATCCAGGACGCTTTCAGCACCATCGTGATCGAGCCAGGCTGGCAGGTCGAGCATGTGGTCGGCTTTGGGCATGTCCTGCGGAATGCACAGTCTCTGCAAAAAAGCTTGGCTCTGGAGCGCGACCTCGTGCGGCACCGCTTCCACTCCATCGTCACCGACATGGGAGCCCTTCTTTGTCGCACTGCCATCTCCACGAACATTCGTGAACGCTTGGATTTTTCCTGTGCCTTGCTCGACCCAGCAGGGCGCTTGATTTCCAGTGCGCCACACATCCCTGTTCATCTCGGTGCACTTGGCGTCTGCGTGCGTGAGGTCGCTGCGGCTGTGCCTATGCAGCCTGGGGATACGATCATCACCAATCATCCTGCCTTTGGTGGATCACACCTGCCAGACGTCACCCTCATCACACCCGTGCATGATTCAAAGGGTGGTCTCATAGGCTACATCGCCAATCGGGCGCACCATGCCGAGATCGGTGGCGTCACGCCGGGCTCCATGCCCGCCAATGCCACGCGATTGATGGAAGAAGGTGTCGTCATCTCACCCCGACATCTCATCCGTTCTGGCCTGTCCTGTTTTGAAGAAGTCAGTCAACTGCTCACCACCAGCCAGTTCCCCACACGCAATCTCGCAGATAACCTGGCCGACCTGCACGCGCAGCTCGCGGCCAATGCCCATGGTGCGGCTCGCTTCATCGAGCTAGCTGGGGATCAACCAGACACTCTGCGTGGGATCATGGCAGAAATACTAGCACACTCGGCGGAAGTCATGCGGCAGGAGATTCAGCATTTACCAGAGATCTCTTCAGCGGAGGAATTCCTGGATGATGGCAGCAGGATCGCTGTGGAACTGCGGAGGGAGCAGGACCGACTCATCATCGACTTCTCCGGCACCTCAGATGTGCATCCACAGAATCTCAATGCCACACCCGCCATCGTGCGTAGTGTGGTGCTCTATGTGATGCGTCTCATGCTCCAGCAGGATTTACCGCTGAATGAAGGCTTGTTGGAGCCAGTGCAGATCATCTGCCCGACATCTCTACTGAACCCGATCTTCACTGGAGATGCCACTCAGGACCCCGCCGTTGTTGGAGGCAACGTCGAGGTGAGTCAAAGGCTTGTGGATACGCTGATCAAGGCGCTGGGGCTCCAGTCATGCAGTCAGGGAACCATGAACAACTTTCTTTTTGGCGGCGCAGGTTTTGGTTATTACGAGACCATCGCAGGCGGCGCAGGCGCTGGAGACGGCCATCACGGAGCCTCCGCCCTGCACACCCACATGACGAATACCGCCATCACTGACCCTGAGATTATTGAGCAGCGTTACCCCGTGCGCCTGCATCAGTTCGCTATCCGCCGAGGATCTGGAGGAGCTGGCCAGTGGCAGGGAGGAGACGGAGTCATCCGCGAGTTCGAGTTCCTAGAGCCACTCACCGTCAGCCTGCTCACCCAACATCGACATCAGTCCCCATTTGGCCTGCATGGCGGCGCTGCCGGCAGTCCAGGAAAACAAACCCTGATCCGCACTGGTGTGTCCACCGACTTGCCAGGCTGCACCAGCTTCACTGTCAGAGCCAAAGATCGAGTCCGCATCGAAACACCCGGCGGGGGTGGCTATGGTTATGCCGTAGCGACGTGACAAATCGTTAATCCAAAATCTCAGCAGGCCAGTTTTTGAACATTCCTAGGCATTAAAGGCTCTTATCTGGTTCACCGAACCATCCAAAAATGCTCATCAAAAGAACATCTCAAGCCTTGCATTTTAGAATTGCCAGACAGGCCTAAAGTCTGTTAATCTTTATGTCCCCTTCCCCCCGCTAGCATGATTTTCCTCCGAACTCGCTCCATCAAAGCCCTCTTGTCTGGAATTTTCCTGGCACTGGCAGGATCGGGCATGGCGCAGTCTTTACCGAAAGTCAGTGCGACGGGAGCTGCTGCCGCGAGTAGCAAAGGCAGCTCAGGCCTGGTGATCCCGCGAGTCAATTCACCCACCATGCCGCGGCTTGGCTACGCCAAGTATCCGTGGAAGACAGACATCGTGGCCACCGTCTTTTGGGTTGGTGAGCAACCAACCGAAAATAATCCCACGCCCAACAATATGAGCTCTTGGGACACCCAGTGGGAAAAAAACTTTGGCGGCTATGACGACCCGGACCCCAATAAACGCGGGCCCAATTACTGCCCCCGAGGCTTCACACCTGGGCTTAATCCATTCTACATCGCCCTGCCTTACAATGACTGCTTGGATTACAACTCGCACAAATCCGAAGCTTCAAAAGTCATCCCTTGGTTCAAAGAAAAGTTTGTTCGTGGAGGTAAAAGTGTGGTCCATGGCACTTGGCTAGCCATACGATACGGGAACCGAGTCTGCTATGCCCAGTGGGAAGACTGCGGCCCTTTCGTCACAGACGATCATGACTATGTCTTTGGCAATGCAAGACCCAAAAACACCAGCAATAAAGGCGCTGGATTAGATGTCTCACCTGCCGTGCGTGATTACCTGGGTATGTCCAGCAGCGGAAAGTGTGACTGGCGTTTTGTAGACGTTAGCGAAGTGCCCCAAGGCCCCTGGCGCAGCCTGGGAACCAACAACCATTTCGTCCGTAGTCAGCAGCTGCAAAAAGCCAATGACGCCACTTCCACCGCCGCACGCATCGCGGAACTGAAGCGCATGCGGGATGAATACTTCAAGCAGAACGGCAACGCAGCATATCAGAACCGCTAGCACTCTGATTGCGATCAATGCACGGTTCCGCCGCGCACTTGGATCCTCTCCCGCGCCTGCTCCACTGGCACATGTCGAGATCTGACTGTCACCTCTGATTGAGGCTGCGCCCAACGGATGCCGTTCGCGATCACACGTTGCACATCGGGATGATGGTAGATGGGATACACTTCATGACCTGGGCTGAAATAAAAGATGCGCCCGCTGCCGCGAGTCCATGTCGCGCCGCTGCGGAAGACCTCGCCGCCCTGGAACCAGGACACGAAGATCAGCTCGTCCGGCGTCGGGATGCCAAAGGGCTCGCCATACATCTCCGATTGCTCGATCTCGATGCAGTCACCGATACCTTCCGCGATAGGGTGGCCCGGATTCACCACCCACACCCGTTCCCGTTCGCCCGCCTCACGCCAGCTCAGCGCACAGCTCGTACCCATGAGCCGCTTAAAGACCTTTGAAAAATGGCCTGAATGCAAGACAATCAGCCCCATGCCCGCCAGCACCCGCTGCTGCACCCGCGTCACCGTTTCATCCAGCACCTGATCATGCGCCGCATGCCCCCACCACAGCAAAACATCCGTTTCATCGAGAATCGCCTGCGAAACACCCTGCTCCGGCTCATCGAGCGTCGCCGTGCGGATGATGAAGTCCGCATTCACGCCCAAAGCCTCCGCCAACGCTCCATGGATGCCATTGGGATAAATAGCAGCGACGGCAGGGTTCTGACGCTCATGAACAAATTCGTTCCAGATAGTGACGCGGATGGGTGTAGGCATGGTGAAGGATAAACGGAGTAAAGCAGCCTCCTTGGATGCTTTGTACATCTTGAGCGTGCTGGGCGAAAGCCAAGATCAAACTGTCATTTTGCCAAGATGATCTTGGATCGCGCCTGCCTCACGAACCGGAGGCACGAAAGAAATTAGCCGGTGGTGAAACCACCGGAATCAAATCGGACCAACGGGCCGGCGCCCCGGCAGGGGCGCGAGAAGCGTCCGAATGTCCCCCGGCGATGTTGCCCACCAAACCCCCCGTGCCCTTCTCGCTCCCTTCCAGGGCGCGGTTCGTCTTTCGAGGGTGCTGTCCGAGGGTTGCACCACCGGCTCATTCCTGGCGTGCCTCTGGCACGGGC
>JAPLUM010000003.1 GCA_026397605.1 Verrucomicrobiota bacterium
GAGTGCGTTCGATTGACAAGAGATCTCTAGCGTCCCTGCGGAAACAGGGATGATCATATCAGGAGTACCTCCACTCAGAGTCTTTTGAAACGAATCCACACCGCCTGCGGCTGTAGTTTCATTTCCTTGTCCCACAACACCTCCAGTACTTTGACCGATTCTTTTTCGCGCAACACACCGGTGGCCTCACCTTGATCCCAACGGCCACTATCGCCCCTTTTGACTTCACGCCGGATGTTCATGATGGCCTCGGCTTCCGCCTCCAGTCCGACCATGGGAATGGTAGTGCGGTCGCCTGATTTTGGATTGAAAGACTGTGCACGCAAGCGCGGACGATCTTTCGAGGTGGTGTCGAGCCATCCATAAAGCGACCAGCCAGTGCTTTCGGAATCTATCTGGCTCCCGCTGTCTGGCTTCAGGTCATAAAGCCGCACCGTCCCATCATAGCTGCCAGTGGCAAACTGTGTGCCGTCCTTGTTGAAAGCAACCGATGTGATCCGGCGGGAATGCCCGAGCAGGGTATGGCGGGCCTTGGTTTCGCCCTCAAACCAAAGCTTGGCCGTGGTGTCGGAGCTCCCCGTCAGCCAGATGTTTTTCGTCGGGTGCGCCGCCACGTGTCGCACCTCTCCTTGATGTCCCGCCAGCGTAGCGACAGCCGTGCCACCATCAGACCGCCAGATCTTGACTGTCTGGTCGGCGCTGGTGGACGCCACGAGCTTTCCTTCGTGGTCGAAGATCGCCTGAAAGACCGGTGCATTATGTTGATTTTGCCACAACCGCTTTCCAGTGGATGCCTCCCAAACAGCGACACTGCATCCGCCAGAGTCCACTGCCAGTGCCTTTCCACCGTCTCGGCTGAAGACCGCTCTTTTGACCGGCCCGTTCATCGGCAGGGTAATGGGAGCCCACTTGCCGCTAATGGTCCACAGCAGCGCCTTGTTCGCGTCGAGTGAGGCGACGACTCTTTTTGCTCCCAGATCAAACGCCGCCGAGGTGATGATCGAGTCCGCGGGTAGCGTGTGCAGCGGTTTGGGCTTGAATAAAAACCGCGCTTTGGTGAGTTCCTTCGGATCCCAGATTTGCACGGACTTGTCGGCGCTGGAAGACAGCGCCAGCGTGCCATCACTGCTAAATGCCACACTCGTCACGGAACCCCTGTGGCCCGAATAGGTTCTCATGGTGTCGTCTGAGAAATCATAAAGCCGCACCGTCTTCCCATCGCTGCCAAAAATCAGAGATTTGCCATCCCTTCCAGGACTTTAACCAGTCGCGGCGCCACCTCTGCTTTGGCAACCACTGCCACGGCAGGAGATGCCACAGATGTCTGCTCAACCAGCTTTTGGGCCGTTTCTTCACCCGATTCTGCGGCAGTAAGGCTGAAGCCTAACGCAGACAGGGCCCCTTCCAATTTAGAGCGGTCCTCGGCACGGAGCAGGGGAGTGATGGCTTTCAATTGTTCCACCGCGTTCCGGTTGCCCATCGCGATCTGATTCAGCCGGTCAACAGCCTCCAACTGCGCCTTGAGAGTCTTCTCAGCAAGCTTCTCTGCCGCCTCCTTTTTCTCCTCCGCTGCCAGCACTTTTTGCTTCGCGGAATCTTCCACCAAATTTTGCTTTTCGTCTGCCAAAGCCATCGTCGCCTTTGTCTGCTCTTCTACTTTTGCTCGCTCTTCCTTTGCCTCTTTCTCGGCGGCTCGCGCTTTCTGTGCCTCCAGACTGGCATTTTTGGCCGAGTTCTCTGCCTCAATCCTCCGCGTCTCCGCCAATTCCGACTGCACTTCTGCCTCCCGCCATTGCCAAACAGCGACCACCACCGATAAGACCAGCACGGCGATGACCGCAGACTTCACCCGCGATCTTCGCTGCCCTTTCTCGATCGAAGCCGTCCGGCTTTCAGTGAGAAAAGGTCCTTCGGGGCCGATTAAATCCACGTAGTCCTTCGCCAGTTCCAGTACCCTTCCCTGCTCCAGCAATGCATCCACCGATTTCCCTGAACGTTCCCAGCCGGTCGCCATCTCTCGTAGGGACCTGCGCTCTTTCACGGCCTCTCGCAATGGCTCCCACTCTTTTAGCAGTCTCTCATCGCTCAGCACGTAGGCTAGATTTGGGCCAGCTGCAGAGGCCTCGGTTTGCAGCAGACCTGCATCGACCAGTTCTCGCACCAGATCCGTGGTCGCGGAATCCTTCAAAAGCTCATCTGCTTTTGGCAGTTGACTCAACCTAGCCTGGTTGGTCACCTCGCTCAAGGTGAAGAGCCTCAGCAGCAGTCGGCGCAGCAGCCCGCGGCTGCCTTTGGCCCATCGCTCATCAAACGCGCGCATCTTGGCGCGGAGCCGCGTTAGGTCTCGCGCTTGCAGCTCAGCCTCAGACTCCGGCTGCGCAGGCTTGATGGAGGCGGAAGCGGAGGTGGAAAGGTCGTATTCCTCCAGATTCAGGCTGCCAATTTCTCCCACCAGCTTCCAGTCACCCAGCATCAGGATACCGTACCAATAATCTACGATGCCCTGAATGGCGTCCCGAGATTCCGGAGCGGCAATGATCCGGCCGGTTGCCCGGGCGCGATGCATGAACTCCACTATTTCAGCCACTGTTGGAGCCTTGGTTCCAGATTCCTTGCGCTGGCCGCGTAGCAGCGCCGTGTGGCTCCGTCGCAAGATCTCAATGGATTGAAACAAACCACTGCTTCCTGGAGGATTTGCGGCCGCCGGCACCGCCTCATCGGTGGCGCTTGGTGTTGGGTCTAGGGGTGTGGGCATGGCTGGAAGAGCGTTGATGGTTAGGGATTTTATGGAATTAAAGCCAGGAAGGGATCGAGAGGCTTGCCCAGCTCGGAAATTTGTTCTGCGCGTGTCTTGAGGCCCTTGTCCACTTCAAGGAACTGTTTGCGGATATCGCGTGCCAGTCGATCGAATTTGCTGGCAAGAGGCTGCCACGAACCTGCGGCAATCATCGGCGGCACGCCAGCAAGTCCTGCGGTGATCTGCACCGCCCAGGGTGTGGCTGCGTCTGCGCCGGTCAGTTGCTGCAGATCGGCCTCTATGTCCTGCCACACCTCTGCAAAGATCTCTGCATCGCCGCCTGCCACCACCTGCAGCAGCGCGCTCTCTGCCGCCCATAGCTGCACGTCCACCTTCTGCCACTGATTGTGGAGGTGGATGTGCTGGACAAGGTCATCATTAACCGTCCGGCACGCCTCGGCCTCTTTCTGAAACAGCAGCTTGTTGGGCCGCGGAATTGAGATGATGGCGCTGATGGTGGAAAACAGGTCCCCTAGGCGCGTGAGATCCATGGCCTCCGCGTTTTCAGTCAGCAGAGAGTTAATGCGTGGCAGATCTCTCTTCAGATGAGCACCGATCTTGGCACAAGCCTCGCCCGCCTTGGCAGAATCCTGGTTTGCGCTTCTCGCCAGATCCACATGCTCCTTCAACAATTCGAGACGCCTGTTTTCCCGTGCCGCGAGAGTGACAAAGGTCGGTGCCACATCTCGCAGCTGCGCCAGCGCGCCCTCCAGCGCAGTTTCAATGGAACTGAGCGCTAGGTCAAAAGTGTTATATACCTCATCATCAGTGAGATCTCCCCGCGTCGCTTTTAGGGCATTCGGAAACTGCATCTGTGCCTGAT
>JAPLUM010000389.1 GCA_026397605.1 Verrucomicrobiota bacterium
AGAGATTACGAATTTCAGCTGATAGTCTCGGGAGGACTCGATCCAAGCCCGCAGAACGCCTGGCTGGAGGCGTGTCTGCTCATGCCTCTGCACCCAGGCAGCTCCGGCTTTCTCTAGGCTTGGGGTCGAATTAGCTAGCTTTGGACTCAGTGAGGCCAAATCGACTGTTAAGCCAACTGGAGAAACGGTCCCCGCCGTCTCCACAGTCACATGCTTTCCTTGCTTTTGAAAAAGGGCGATCAATTCACGGATTTCCTTAGCCACCATCGGCTCTCCACCCGTGATCACGACATGCCTCGCAGAATACTGCGATACAGCCTCGACAATTTCAGCCAAGCTCATCTCAGGCCCCTCTGGCGACCATGAGGCATAGGGCGTATCACACCAATCACATCGGAGATTGCAGCCAGAGGTGCGCACAAAGACGGATGGCACGCCTGTCAGCGAGCCCTCTCCCTGAACTGAATAAAAGATTTCTGAGATGCGCATGATCCACTCTAAACAAAGAATGCGCATTGGCCAGTGATCCCTCTGCGCACATTGCCAATCTCATATCTTTGGTCAAAAATACTCAAGTTGCAGTTTGGGTGGCGTCTGCTTTTCTGAAGGTTTTTGAAAATCATGACCTTCCACCGTTTCTGCATCCTCATCCTGGCTATTTTCCTGAGCCATTGCTCTTCTAAGCCAAACCGCTGGGAGTATCAGAATGTCCGAGGCAAGACCGCCGTGATTGTGAATGGAAAAGCCGTGCCACCTGCTGGACTCCCCAAAAAAGTCATGCAGGCCATCAGCGCTGGTAATGAGATCGTCGGCAAACCCTATAAATACGGGGGTGGCCATGCCTCTTTCAACGATACCGGTTACGACTGCTCTGCCACGGTCTCTTACGCTCTGCATGGTGCGGGATTGATCGACTCCGTCGGCACCTCCGGCAGTCTTCGGAAGTACGGCAAATCCGGCGCAGGGAAATATATCACCGTCTATGCTAAGAGCGGTCACACCTTTATCGTCATCGCCGGTTTACGTCTGGACACCGGTTACAATGGGGAAAACGAAGGGCCCAAATGGTCCACCCGTTCCCGTCCCATCAAAGGCTACGTCCTTCGCCACCCATCCGGCCTTTAGGCCTGCTCGCAACATACCAAACCCCGTACTCTGGCGAGTGCGCCTGCCCGGCGTAGGCCAACTTGGCGAGACCCGCTACACAGATCCATAACCCTTGATTGAAGAACTTGAGAATGCGGTGACTCCTCCATTTGGGCCTTAGGGCTCAGCGGAGAGAATGTCACCAGCGGAATTTGTGCAGACGCTGCAATTAATTTTAGGGTCTAGGTAGTGGCCTGAATAAACCCAAAAACGCCCCTCTTTCTCAGAAGTGGCCTTGCGGATGACAGCCAGCACTTCCTCCACGCTAATGTGGTGGTCTTCCATGAGGCTGAGAGCCCTGCCTGCGAAAAGCTTTCCAGAAATCCTGCGTGCTGGAGGTAGCTTAAAGGAGGTATTCTTAGCTGAACTGCCCCCTGTGGCAGTCAGGGTGAGATCAGAGGCTCCGCGTAGATGAGATGGCTTGCGCCCTGACAGGTAAATTTGCCAAACATCCACCGAAAGCGCGATGTAGCCATCTGAGGGTCTGCGGTCCTCCTTCCAGCCAACGACCAATCCCTCAGAAGACCAGACTAACTCCTTCCAGGTGCACTTCTTTGCCAACCATGCGGCAACGCCATCAAGGGTATCAAAGTGCTGTTGCCCCTCTTCCAACACTGCGTGCATGGTGCCGTCACCTTGAGGGGCATAGGCACCGAGGCTACCATACCAGCGCTTGGTTCGTCCGGTTAAGCGGAAGGTCTTCGTCGCACTTGGCCACGAATACTTCCGCTCCAGAGGCCCGGTCGCGGTAATCTCCATGAGGCCTGTCGAGTTCCTGACGGCGATCTTCATTCCCGTTGGCATCGCGGTTTCGAAAGCACCAGCATCCTCGGGCTTATGCGATGCACAAGAACAGAAAAGGCAGGCCAAGACTACCAGCGGTAAAACGAAAGCTTTCATCAAGGCTGATATTAATCTTCACTCTTCGGTTCCGGTAAAAGGAAGCCGACGAGGAAGCTAATCACAGCAATGGCAGTACCGACATAACCGGCAGCCATGGCAACGGAACAATTTAAAGTACGTCAGCGGTAGCAGCACCAGCGCTGGGATTTGGAAAATCCTCAGCAGCTTCACACGGCTGATTCCCCAGATTAGAAGCACTGCGAGCAGGATGCGCCCGACGAGGCCGCCCAGTTCCTGATGGAGCTGCACTTTGTCCCCCATTTTTTTGATGGTGTCATTCAGAGGCTTGGACTTAACGAAGTTCTCTTTGATCTTGCCGATGAGTTCTTTCCGCGCCGGATCAGTCGCGGCCAGCTTATTGAGCTCCACATTCAGGCCTTCGGCTTCTTTGCGCAGAGGGGCGAGTTCTTTAGACTCAGCTCTGAGTTCAGGCAAACCGGGAGTCACACGCGCCACGGTGACTTGCAGAGCACCAAAGGCGATGCCGTAAGCGCAGGCTGACAAAGCTGCCGTGACCAAAGTGACCCGGCGAAGCTCTGGAGAAAAGAGAGCCCCAAAACTCGGACGCTTCAAGGAACCTGCCGCGCGACGATCAATCCAGACTTGGCTCTCAGGCACAAATGGCAACAGCAGCGCAATCGGGATAGCCGGTAGGATGCCAGTCATGAGCAAATAGCGCCATGATCCAGGGTCGGTCGCGCCAAGGCTGATAGGCAGTCCCCAATGCGGCAGATCCGCGCCATGGGAGCTGATCCAAACACTGACGCCAGTTACCAGCAGTCCCCCGAGGGAGGCAAAAGCCTGAGTAATACCAAGCCATTTTTCTTTATCTTTCTTATCTGGGAAAACCTCCGCCAACCAAGTGATGGCCGCTACGAACTCCACACAAACGCCAATGAAGGTGGTGCTGCGGAAGAAAATGAACATCGGCAGCGTGGTAGCAAACGCGGCGCAGAATGGCGAGAGCGAGTACATGAAAATACTGGCCGCCATGATCTTCTTCCGCCCAAAGCGGTCCACCAGCCAGCCGCCGAGCAGACCAAACACACCGCCACAAAGCGCCGCAATCCACAGCAGCTTACCCACCCAATCCGTGACCATTGGATTGTTTAGAGGCACTTTTAAAAGCTCCGCAATCGCCGGTGCCGCAACCAGAGGCGTCATCAGCAGCTCATAAGTGTCGAAAAGAAAGCCAATGCTGGCAATAACGATGATCAGCCAAGTGGTGGTGGTGAATTTAGGGGAAGACATAGGAAGAGTTGGCGATTGTTTGCAGTGGTTTGCAGTTGTTTGCGATAGTTTTTTTAAATGGTGTGAAATTCTTTAGCTGGCTTCTGAGCGACGGAGTTGGGATTCGCGCAGATTATGGATGCGGACACTGAGATCGTAAGCTTGATCGAGAATCCTGTCTGTATCCTTTTCGGTAGTGAACCGAAGATCTATGGCCAAGATCAAATCTGAAGCGGCTTCCATCAATGAGCTATAGGACTGAGCGGAGAAATGAGCCTGATCTCGCAGACTTGCCCGACCTGAACCTTCGGCTAAATTGTTGGCTACAGAAACAGCCGCTCGGTTCAACTGACTGGTTAAGCCGAACCGCTCCTCCTTCGGAAAGCCACGACTGCATTGATAAACATCAGCCACGAGCTTCCGAGCATCTTGCCAGACCTCTAGTTTTTCGAATGGAAATTGTTTTCTCATGAGCGTGGGGGGGCAGTATTTTAAAATTGAGATGACCGTCAATAAATGTGGCAATGATGGATTATCCTCCATCCGAGATCAACCACCGCAAACAATCACCAACGGTTTCCGCTTCCGGCTTGGCAACAACTGCCAACAACTGCCAACGGTTCCCGTCTCATGCCCTACGCCAACAGAGGCCGCAGCATTTCCAATATCTTCGGGACTTCAACAAAGGGGTCCTTGGAGACTTCGTACTCTAGAGTGAACCAGCCTTGGTAATTGGCGTCGCGGAGGATCTTCAAGAGGCGGGGAACATCAGCAGGCTGGCCTTCGCCCTTTTTACTGCCTTTGGGGCTCATTTCCATCTTCAGCTGCACATTGATGGCATAGGGCGCGATCTTGGTGAGGTCTCCATACGGGTCTTCAGTGTGGAAGTTGCCACTGTCCCAGTTGATGCCTGCCCAGGGGCTATTGGCGGCTTTGACCATCTTGATGAGATTGCTTGGCTCTGCGACAATGCCTCCATGGTTTTCCAGTCCAAGGAAGACGCCTTTCTTGGCGGCATAATCGAGGCACTCTTGATAGGCTTCCTGGCAGTTGGCTACGGCTTGTTCTTCACTGAGATCCTTCGGCTGTGGGCCAGCAAAAACGCGGATGTGGGGAGCATTCATCAGGGCAGCGTGGTCAATCCACTTCTTGGTGTAAGCGATCTGTTCGTCCAGCTTTTCACCTTTTGGCAGGGCAAAGTTGTTACCAATGGCGGTGCCTGCCAGCTGCACGCCACGCAGGTAGGCGTGGTGCTTCACTTTCAAAAGAAAGGCTTCATCCACATCAGGAGGAAAAAAGTAACTGGTCACTTCTGCTCCTAGCACGTTGTGATCAGCACACCAGTCGATGAAATCCAGAATACTCCACGGCTTCTGGTCCCCTTTGGGTTTTTGCTCTTTGTCCCGCATCCATTGGAAGTACTCCCTGAAGCTGTAAGCGGCCACGCCGAGCTGCATCCGGCTTTTACCCGCGCGGCTGATCGGTTCGATAGCTGGCAATGTGGTGGCACTGAGTGCTGTGAGGCTGGTGGAGAGAAAATGACGACGGGTGATCATAAGAAGGAAAGTGAACGTCTTCCAGAGTCTCTGACTAACACCAATCTGCGATCATTTTCACTAAGCCAATTCTCTCTGAGCCAAAGTATGCGTGAAGGGACTGCTAGCGGCAAGGTTGTATTGGCGTATGGCGGTGGCCCAGAAGGGGGCCAGCTCATGGTCGCGGGCGGACCAGAGACGATAGTGTAGATCAGTCACCGTCTCCGTATCGTGAATCATGGCCTTAATTTCCTGCGCATTCAGTGACTGCGGCCCCAATTGAATCATGCGCTGGGCAATCTCGTTGAGGTAAGAGCGGGAGACGTCGATACTCTTGCGACGACGCAGCAGGCTGACGTGCAGTCCATTCACATAGGGGTCCAGACAGACCTGCATGAGGCCATGATGTTTCTCCAATTCAGGCGGCAGATGAATGCGGCCTTTGATTTCAGCCAGATTGTCATTCATCGTGGCTAACACACTTGGCGGCTCAGTTTCCTCTGTGGTGAGGAAAAAACCAAAGCGATAACCTGAGCGCTTGCCCGAGACGACGATGGCCATGGGGATGGCAAGCAAGAGAGCAATGAGGATGGGACTGATCCACAGCAGGAAGGCGTGAGACACAAACCAACCTAGGACGGCCCAAATGATGGCGATCAGACTGACAACCCAGAAAGTGAAGAAGACCTCTGCCCAGTCCACCCCTTCAGCTTTACGGCGCTGAGTGACCCAGCGCACGCCTTTGCCTAGCACGGTATAAACGACGAACTGCGAGTGAAAGATCATCAGCACAGGAGCCATGAGAGTAAAGACCACAGTGTCTGCCATACTGCTCATAAAGGTGAGCAGACGCATTTTGAGCGGCTTGAAGAGACGGCCTGTAAAGACCTCATCCAGCAAGGTAGCAGTCTTTGGCAGGAAAATCAGGGTAGCGGTCAGGCCTAACAGGATCTGCTGCGCCTGTATGGCCTGCGGATCAAGCTGCGGCACAGGTGTGGCGGCTAAAAAAGTGGTGAATAGCAGGAAGAAAAACCAAAGCAGACTGCTGGCATAACTGAGGATGCCGTGGATGAAGTTGACTCGACTCATGGGATGCCAGCCTTTGGCAAAGACGAGCCAGAAGTGCTGCATGTTACCCTGACACCAGCGGCGGTCGCGTTTGAGCATGTCCACCAGTGTCGGTGGTCCTTCTTCGTAGCTGCCACGATTGGTCGGCAGCAAGCGGACGGCCCATCCGGCTTTCCTCATGAGCGCTGCTTCCACAAAGTCATGGCTCAGGATATGACCACCAAAGGGCTCCTTACCGGGCAAGGCTGGAAGCGCGCAGAACTTGATGAAGGGCTCCAGGCGGATGATGGCATTGTGGCCCCAGAAATTGGCCTCGCCACACTGCCAGTAATCCAGCCCAGCCATGAAAGGCGGACCATAGAGGGCCTGGGCAAACTGCATCACGCGGCCAAGCAGAGTCTCCGCACCGATCTGCTTGGGGAAGGTCTGGAGAATGCCGATGCCGGTATTCTTTTCCATGATGCGGGTCATGCTGGTGATGAGCCCACCAGACATCAGACTGTCTGCATCCAATACGAGCATGTAGCGGTAGCGCTTGCCCCAGCGGCGGCAAAAGTCACTTACGTTACCGCTCTTCCGGTTGATCGGCTTGCGGCGCTTCCGGTAAAAAATACGGCCAAAGGCATTCAGCTGGCGGCAGAGTTCTAGCCAGGCTGTTTCTTCTTCGATCCATTGACTGGTTTGATTTGAGTCACTAAGGATGAAGAAGTCAAAATTCTTGGAGTGCCCTGTCTGTTCGAGCGACAGATAAATGGAGCGTAACCCTTCAAAAACACGCGTCACATCTTCATTGAAGACTGGCATGATGATAGCGGTACTGGCAGTGATCTCTTCCTCATGATCCTCTGGCTTCAGCGTGCGCCAAAGATCCAACGCATCATGTCCGGGCCGATTCATCAGCCAAAGGCCGAAGAGCGCTGTCCAAAAGCCAACATTCAGCTGGTAATAAAGCGGCATGAAGACGGCTAAAAGGCCCCACTCAGACCAGCGCATTCCGCGCTCTGAAAGATACACATACATGAGCCAAGTGCCCACGATGGTTCCCAGTCCGACAAACGAGAAAAAAGTAGCCCGTCTCATGCGGGCGATGCGCTGGGGCGGCATGCCAGTGCTGATGGGAGTATTGGCCGCGGGGGCTGCAGGCGTGCTCATCGAAAGAGAAGATAGAGGTAGCTCAAAACGGCACCAATAATGCCGATGAGGATGGAATAGCGCAGGATGGGGTGGCGACCGAGAGTATCAAAGGTATCTTCGGCTACGCCCGAAACACGACCCAGATCAATCTCACGCGGGGTCATTTTACTGACCTGCATGCCGGGGCCTGAGGCACGGACGGCATTGCGCATGGCCTCGATCATATCTTGAGGCAGATTTTCTTTATCCAGGAAAAAGTTCGGCCAGCGCGCTGGACCACCACTGAGGTGAAAGCCCAGCCTACCTCCAGCTTCCAGCTGCGATTCATTCAGATTCATGTCGCTATAAATCGCACCCAACCACTCATTTAGCATGTTGCGCGCTTGCTCGATGCTGTGAGCTGTAGGCGTCCGTTTGGCGTCTAGCTTATGAGCAGCAGCAGCACGGCGCAGCGTCTCAAGAATGAGCTGCGTGCGGCGGATACGATTGTGGAGTTGGTAGGAACGAAAGTAATCTGCGAGGCGTGCATACGCCTCGTTCCATTCTTCCTCGGTCCCTGTTTCAGGGGCAAACTGTATGTTAACGGCTTCCATGGATGCTCGATTTTCGAACTCTGTAGAGATGGCGCGGGAATCCACTTTGGGGAAGTAGAAAGTGAGGTCTCCAGCAATGATCTTGTCAGATTGCCTCCAGAGCAGCATGCTGTAGTTTATTCAAATGTCGTCCCGCACACTAACCTATAGCTTACTTTCCATCATCGTTCTGGCTCTTCTGCTGGCTGCCGCAGGCTGGCGATTGGCAGGTGGTGGCTCCAGCGCTGCACGTCTAGCCCAGTCCGCACCCCAGGCAAAAGATAGTTCTCAGCCAGACTCCCCTAATTACCCGAAAGGAGATCCGGTCGATACCTTCCGCGCGGCTAAAACGACCGAAGAGCGTGCCGAAATCATGGGCCAGTTCATGAGCCTAGGTCATGCGCGGAATCCGGCCATGCTTGCAGATGCCATGCGTGACCTCGACGTCAAGCTGCGCGTCTCTGCCGTCGAGTATTCCGCATCCCTCACTCCGCTGGAGGCCTGTGAGGTCTATCGCACTTCTGCAATCAATGACCAATCGGATGTGCGTGAGATGACCTGGAGCCTTCTAGCCCCGCACCCTGAGGAAAATCGAGCCCTGGTTTACGGGGAGGCCTTAGCCAAAGGTAGCCCAGCAGTGATGGAGGAAGTATTCAGTGAGATGGGGCGCCAACCAGGACGGATGCTCTTTGAATCCATGATCAATCAAATGCTCAAAACCACCGACCCCGCCCGTAGCGCCCGTATCTTAAAAGAGGTGCAAGCCTGGCTCGTCCCAGGTGGCGGTGAAGTGCCGAAATTTAGCTCACCCCAAGCCGTCTCGGGCTGGTGGTCTCAACAGCGTAAAAACTACGACGAGTTCATGCTGCGCGTCGATCTCTGAAGATTCAGCACTCAACTCACTGAATCAGCAAGGTCGGCGGCACAGCGGCAGGGCTAGTTTGCGCCTCATCCTGGAAAAGCACGACAATGGAGCGGACGTCTCCTTGGTGAGTTTTACCTTCCTTGAGGAGCCAGTTTTTCACAAATTCAGCCACAGACTTCCGCGCAGCTTCCCGCACAAGATCGAGGTGGGCTTTGTTGCCAGCACGCTTTTCCAGGGTCGGTGTGAGTTCCTTTTCCAGCGCAGCTAGATTCTCTGCAGCATTAAAACGCAACCAGCCTGCTTCGGATTTCTTTTCCATGCCCTCTGTGCGGATGGCTGGGGGTAAGGTTGGACGCAGCGAGGGTCCACGCACAGTGCAGACGCCATCAGCCAAGCTGAGTTGCCAGTCCTCTGAAAGCTTGATATGGTAGCGGTAAACCACGGGAGTGCGGATTTCTGAAATCGTGGTTCCCAAGTAAACCGCCTCATTAAAGGCGCTTTTCATATCAAACTTGGTGACGGTTTCATCGGTCTGCATCGTCGCTACTTCCAAGATATCCCCCTTTGTAGAGGCTATCTCTGTGATCGATTGGCGAAAAGTCGTACTGATGTCCTGATGCACCAACCGCGTCGGCAGATCGCGCAGCCAAGCCGCAGCATCCTGCAGTGTGTTAAAAAAGATGCTGGTCAGCGCGCCGAGGATGACCAAAAACACAATCACTCCCATCGCTGCCCAACGCAGGCATCCGGAGGACGATCTAGATTTTTTGGAAGTAGGAGGCACGAGTTCAACCATCATCAAAGATGACCCAGCACTGACGGAAGCTCCACGCATTTCTTCAGGATAAGGGGCACGCGAGCTTGACCTCAGCGAAATTTTCCCGATAGGCTGATCGTCACTCCTACAGGGAGATTCTATGAAAAAGCCAAGTTCACTCACATTGGCAGGCCTCATCCTCGGTCTGATTTCCCTCTCTCCTATTTCAGCCCAGGCGACCGCGCCTGTGACTCCAGTGCCTGCGTCCGCAGCCCCGGCTGAACCAACTGAAGCAGAAATCGTAGCTCGTCGAAAGGCCATGGAGGATCACATCGAGTCCTTTGGCTGGACGCGTGAGGGCAAGGCCAAGCTTGGCAACATGGCAGAAGTGGGCATTCCCAAAGGCTGGCGCTTCACCTCAACCAAGGGCACGGGTGAGATGCTGAGATTGTCCGACAATATTCCCAGTGGGGAAGAGCTGGGTCTGCTGACTACTGAGGGTATGGGGCCCTGGGTAATCTTTCAGTTTGATGCGACGGGCTACGTCAAAGACGATGAAAAAAATAATCTGAATGCAGACGAACTGCTGAAAGGCCACCAAAAAGATCAAGAGGCCAGCAACGAGTATCGAAAAGAACAAGGGCTCGGAGCTCGGTACGTACTCGGCTGGGCGCTTCCCCCACGTTTTAATGATCAAACCAAAAATCTGGAGTGGGCTCTGCGCATTGGTTCAGACAGTGGTAACGAGTCCATCAACTACAATACGCGCCTCTTGGGTCGCAGTGGCGTCATGGAGATCGAGCTGGTTTGCAGTCCTGATGAAATGCAGACTCTGCTGCCGCAATACCAAGCCATCATGGCCGACTTCCAATATCTGCCAGGGAATACCTATGCAGAATATCGTGAAGGAGATAAACTCTCTAAATACGGACTCACAGCACTCGTCGCAGGTGGCGGCGCTATGGCTGCAGCAAAGATGGGTCTGTTTGCTAAACTGGGCGGACTGTTTGCCAAGCTTGGCAAGGGCATCATCGTCGTCATTATTGCAGTCGGTGCAGGCATTAAGTCGATCTTTACCAAACTTTTCTGCACCAAGGAACCCTGATCTGCTAATGACCGACGGGCAGTGGCTGTTCATTCTCTTTTTAGTTCTGTACTTGGTGGAGAGTCTGCGGCTCCAGCCCAAGTCCGCTTGGCTATTGACGAGTTCTGATCGGCTGAGTCGTCCCTTCCTACCGCTCGACTTTTTTGGCAGGCACCTGATGCTTCTGCCGATCCTGCCTCCCCTCCAGACTTTTGCCAATTTACGCAGCTGGGAGCTCATCCCCTGCCCCACTGGATTGGAGGTCATCGATCCACAGAACTTCCGTCATCAAGTCCTACCATGGGAGACGCTGCAGCCCACCTTGGATAACACCAAGCTCATTCTTAGTGCCGAGCATCACCTTCATTGCGTTAATCATACTTCCGCTGCGGCTTTGCTGGAGCGCACTCTGCGCTGGAAAAGCCTTTCCCAAGCCGAACGTGAAAAAGACTTTTTAAAGCTGGCGGCCAAGTCACTTGACCACGTAGCTCTGTGCTTAGGGCTGACGCAAATCTCCTCACAAACTCGCCATTTGAGGCTCATCGGCACGCTTATTTTCATCACTTGCTTTGGAGTGATGACAGTGGTCTATCGGCGTTATGGTGATGGTCTTGAGATTCTCATCGCCGCCGCCATTTTATTCACACTTCAGTGGATTCAGGCGATTGTTTTCTGGCGCTCTAGCGGCCGCTTAACGACGCCGATAAAGCATCGATTCTGGAAAGCCCTCGCATGTGCTTTTCTACCTCAGCACGCCATGCGTGCGGCCGATCACCTTTGTGAGGCTCTGTCTCCTGAGGCACACCCTCTAGCTGCTGCTTCAAATCTGAAAGAAACAGCCAAATTGGCCTTAGCACGCTCCTTTGGAAAAATCATCCGGCACACTTCAGCTGAATCCGCAGGCCTCCAACAACAGGCTTTTGCCGAATATCTAAAGGCTCAAAAGATCAGCGAGGATCAGTTGCTTGAAACTCCGGAAAAACAACCCGGATCCGTGGCCTACTGCCCTCACTGCTCAGCTCAATTTCGAGATCCTCTAGCGCGCTGTAAAGATTGTGGGGATCTTGAATTGAAGGCTTTTTAGACCAGTCTCCGGGCATTGCGCAAACCATCAGCGCTAATGACTGCCTGGTGCCGCGCTGCCACCTGAAAATCCACATGGTTTTGCCACTGCATCGGGCGCAATGAGGTCAGTCCCGTGGCGCGCATCCGATAGCCGTAATCTGCAATTTCCCAGCCAAATTCACTGTGTCGCCGACGGTAATCCCGCCGGTGAATCCAAGCTCCAAATTCATCCTTCCTCCACACCTGTGGATCATTGCCCGGCACCACCTGCGCCAACTGCCACACCCCCTCAACCACCTCAGCATCGTAGCTGCCAGTGTTTGAGGTGTCATTAGGATCGTCAGTGAGCATTTCAGGGATCGCAGGTACTACGCAGAGTCTGAGAAGTCTCCAGTCTTTCCTTTGGATCCGATAGATCTTCAAAGTGAAAGCAAGGCTCAGCCAGGTCATCCGCCAGTCAGGAAGTGTTTCCGGACATACCTACAGACCAGTTGATGTTTTTATGAACAGTATTTTTATTAGATCGACTCTTTTTTCTAGAAAAGTCTTGGCGCTTAGTGAAGTATTCTGGTATTTAAGACTTATTGATATTTAAGCCGGGGAGCTCCCGACTTGTTTTTCTCTCCCGCTTATGTCTGCACTGTCGCCAAGCTCCATCAAACCCAAAGCTTCCCCGAGGAAGCCAAAGAAGGTCGGCGGGGTGACACTGGAGGTGGATCTGAAAGTGGAATCTCCGAAGATCCGTAAGATGGAAAAGGTGGAGCTGAAAAGGCGTGGATTTAAATGGAGCGCGGCTCTGATCATTCTGATTTGTCTGGCAGTTCTTTTAAAGATCACCGTTCGTGAATCCTTTCTCAATAATCCACAGTTCAGTCTGAAACAGGTCATCGTCAAAACAGAAGGATCGCTGACCGCTCAGAAGATTGTCCGCACCTGCGGCCTGACAACGGGGACCAATTTGCTGACGGTGAATATGCACGATCTACAGCGCCGGCTTATGCAGCTGCCGCAAATCAAGGCAGTCAATATCAAACGCGACTATGAGGGTCGGCTGACTCTCACTGTGGATCAACGGCAGCCTGTGGCCTGGCTGGAATGTTCAAAATTGGGTCTATTGCCAGGCCGCCCAGATGTGGGTTGTTTCATCGATTCTGAAGGTGTGACATTTCCCTGTGAAGTCGCCACGCCAGCCTATCTGGCTCTGCCCGTGATCAAACATGAAGCCATGATCCAAAACATCCCCGGAGTCGCCGTCACAGACTTGCAAACAAAGTCAGCACTCAATCTTCTGAAGGAACTGCAAGACCGCTTTGAGCAGGGACCGGAAGAATTACGCAGCATCGACATCCAAAAGCCGTATGCCATGACAGCCACCTTTGCGGATCAAGCTCAGATGATCTTTGGTGTCGATGATTTGAATGATCAGATGACAAGGCTGGATCGCATCCGCCTGGAAGCTAGGCATCGGAACTGGCGGATCGCCACACTGAATCTTTTGGTCAAACAGAATGTCCCGGTCACTTTCCGAGACGCGCCTGATTTAAAGGATCTGCTGGATGATCCGATCACCGCCGCTGTTAACTCCCCGACACAAAACAAAACGATAACTCGCTAAAGAGCCATGGCTAAGAGCACCATTTACGCAGGACTAGAAATCGGTACGAGCAAAATTTGCGTCGTCATCGGTGAGGCAAAGCGTGACGGCACGATCAAGATTCTTGGCGTCGGGACGGCTCCCTCACGTGGCGTGCGGAAAGGTGAGATCATCGACTTTGCAAAAGTGCAGACTTGTTTAAATGATGCTCTCGTCAGAGCTGAGGAACCCAGTGATGTGATGATCCGCACCGTCTTTCTTGGCGTCAGTGGCGGCCATATCGAAAGCATGAACAGTCGTGGGGCATGGCGGCTGCCTGAAGATCAGAGTGAGATCACTGAAGACGACGTCGAGGAGGCCAAAGAGATCGCCCGCAACGTTCCCATCTCCCAGGACAATGTTTTCCTGCACAGCGTGACGCGACAATACATCGTAGATGGTCAAGAAGGTGTGCGCCACCCCATCGGACGTGAAGGACGCATTTTAGAAGCTGACTACCACATCATCCATGGTCTGCGTGGTCGTGTTCAAAACGCCGTGAAGTGTGTGCGTGAAATTCCTTTGGAGGTGGAAGATGTTGTCTTCACCGCCATCGCCGCGGCGCAAGTGGTGCTGAATCGTGAGGCCAAAGCTCAGGGCAGCCTCATGATCGATATTGGTGGTGGCACGGCTGACTACGTTCTTTACGAAGACGGCATGATCGCTGCCTCAGGTTGCGTGCCACTAGGCGGGGACCACATCACGCAAGACATCGCTATGGCCCTGCAGATCCCTCATCATCGGGCAGAGGACGTGAAAGTGAATGACGGAAGCTGCCTCTTTGATGACATCCCACCAGATGAAATGCTGCGTATCGAGGATGATAATGGCTTTGTCTTAGGCGAGATCGAACGCGCTTTTTTAAATGAGGTGATTTACCTGCGAACTCGGGAAATTCTGGAGCAAGTGAAAGCCCGCTGCCAGGAACACATCGGTCGTCTCGCCGCAGGCGTTTACCTGACAGGTGGCACGAGCCTGCTGAAAGGTATTGACGTAGTGGCCCAAGACGTGTTTGAAAGGAAGGTAACACGCGCAGGCTCAGCTCCCGTGAGTGGTGTCACAGCCACTTTCGAGAATCCTCAGTTCTCCGCGCCGATCGGCCTCATCCGTTATGCTCAGATTCTCGACCAGGAAAAGCCATTCATGTCACCGCTCAAGCGTCTTGGGCGAAAGATGGCCGACCTCCTCTCCGTCATTGTTCTTTGATTTTTTAATTTGTTAGCGCAACCTACACTACTCGCACTCTTATGGTCGAATACCATCGCAACCCACAGACTGAGCTAACGACTCAATCACAGCTAAAAACTTGCATCGTCGGTATTGGCGGAGCTGGCGGCAGCGTGCTTGATCGCATCACCATGGATCGCACAGTTGATGCCACCCTGGTTTCCATGCACACCGACATCCGCGTGCTGAGTCACTCCATGTCCCCGGTGAAAATCCAACTCGGAGTTGAGCTTATGCGTGGCGTTGGTGCCGGCGGCGATCCTGAACTCGGACGCGAAGCAGCCTTGTATTCCCGCGAGCAGATTCGCACAGCCATCGAAGGCCACGACATCATCTTCATCTGTGTTGGTCTGGGTGGCGGTACCGGCTCGGGCGCCGCGCCTGTGGTCGCTGAAATTGCGAAGAGCACCGGAGCACTTGTTTTCCTAACGGCCACCATGCCCTTCAGCTTTGAGGGTAAGCGCCGTTTAAGTCAGGCTGAAGATTCCCTGAAGCAGCTGCAAAACCGCACCGACGCGCTGATTCTCTTTGAAAACAATCGCATGGGTGAGCTCACGCTGCCGAAGGATGGCATCCAGAAAGCCTTCGTTCAGGCCGACCAGCTCATCGCCCAGAGCCTGCGTGCCGTAGCCACGATTGTGACCACTCCAGGTCTCGTTAAACTCGGCCTCGATGACCTGACCTCTGCCCTGAGCACTTCCAATGGCCGTTGCCTCTTTGGTTTCGGTGAAGCCCGTGGCCAAAACCGTGGCAGCGAGGCTCTGAAGCGTGCGCTTAAATCTCCCCTCATTGATCAAGGACGTCTGCTGCATCAGACTAAGACTTTGCTGGTTCACATCGCTGGTGGTGACTCTCTCACACTTCTCGAAGTGGACGCAATCATGAAACAGCTGGGCAAAAATGTCCCAGATCAAACGCATATTCTTTTTGGTGTCGCCGTCGATCCTAAGCTCGGTGAGTCAGTCTCTGTCACGCTCATTAGCTCACTCGGGCTTGCCCAGCTGAATACCATCGCAGCAGCCGCTCCACCTTCCGAAATGCTGCCGCTGAAAGAGCGTTCCATGCCTTCCATGTTGTCTGCCGTCGCGGCCAAGCCAGCACCTCAGGCCAGACACGCACCCGTCGCAGAGCCGATGGACATGCTGTTTGGCAATGAAGAACTGGATCAACCTGCACCGCAGAGCGTAGAAGCCGAGCAGACTGATATCTTTGAAGAAGAAGCTTTCGTCCCAGAGCCCGAGCCAATCGTGGTCGAAGACGAAATTCAGGTCGAAGAAGAAGTCTTTGAAGAATTGCCTCAAGAAGAATTAGAAGAGCCAGTGGCCTACCTTGCGCCTGAGCCAGAACCTGAACCAGAGCCAGTGAAGCCTACCGTGCGTCCGCGCATCGAAGATTTCATCCCGACAACCTCCCCACGCAGCAATACCAATTTGGCCTCTGTTGTTGTCCGCGTTCCGGTTCCGGCCTCAGCTCCGGCACCAGTCGTTGCAGAACAAGCTCCTTTTGCGCCGCCGCTTAATTCCGCCGCTGCCAAGAAGCTAGCCGTATCTGCCCAGGAAGAACAAATTGCCTTCCGCTTTGGTGGTGATGAAGATCGCGGTCGCTTCAAGAACACCGAGCCTGCTCTTGCAGGTGGGGAAGATCTGGATGTGCCGACTTGGATGCGCCTGAAGCGCAAGCTCAAGAAGTAATCTTTCAACACCCCATCATCACTTGAAGGGCCGCCCATTTGGGCGGCCCTTTCTGTAGGATGGCTGGCATCCGATCTCGGTTCAGTCTAATATCCCCAAAATCCTGTTTCAAGTTTCAGGTTTCTAGTTTCATGTCACACAAACCAACGCCCTGTCCCAGAGAACTTGGGACGTGAAACCTGAAACTTGGAACTCTAATTTAGGCTAAGTCGTCGCGGCTGGACTTGGGGCGGCGGGCTTGGCGGGCGCAGGAGCAGGGGTGCTGGCGGCTGAGGAGCTATCAGAGTCTTTTTTGGCGGCGGCTTTGTAGGAGTCGCTGCGGTAGTCGGTGATGTAGAAGCCGTTGCCTTTAAAGATAAAGCCTGAGCCGAGACCGATGAGGCGCTTCACAGGGCCTGCACACTCTTCTTTGGGGCAGTCAGTCAGGTGTGGGTCCTTCATGGACTGCTTGGCTTCGAAGTGGTGGCCGCAAGTCTGGCATTCGTAGTCGTAGGTAGGCATGGCGGGATAGGATCAAAAAATAAGGTGGAGTCGCAGAGGTGAAGCTATGCGGGCAATGCGGCCTGGGTGCAAAAGAATTTATTCTCTGCACCCAGGATCACGACGCAAAACATGGCCTAGCTGATTTCTGGCACC
>JAPLUM010000089.1 GCA_026397605.1 Verrucomicrobiota bacterium
AACAGCATGCGCACCGCCACCAAGCTGCGGTTTCGGATCAAGGCGCACAAGGCCTATGGCATCGACAGAAATTGGACCGCTTGAATTTTTAGCATCGCTATAATATTGCTCCATCAAAGGCTTCATGGATTCTACGGCCAAGGTATATTTGAGGCGCTCCTCAAGAGTGGTCGCAGCCAGAAATTTCTGCAGTGCTTCAGCGGCAGGCTTCGCTTCTTCTGGGACATCTAGTGTGATCTCTCCACGTTCAGCAGGTGTAAGAACGGCTCCATCTAGTGAGGCTTGTTTGACGGCAGTATTCCCAGTGACAGTGGGCACCTCCATTAGGCTTCCACTTTTGGTGGCTGTTGCTAAGGCTGTAGAATTACTCTCTCTAGGCATTGGAGGCGAGCCTTCTGGAGCAGTTGCCTTGGCAATCTCTTCTGTGGTAGCTGGCATTGCCTTTAACGGGGCCGGCGCCACTTCGGAAGGATCAAAAGACACACTTGCCACTACAGGCGCACTCTCAGCACTTTTAGGTTCTGATGGAACGATATCCACAATAGATGGAGCTGCCGGTTGGCCTTGCGGCACTAGTGCCACGTCCACAGGTGCTGATTTTGGCATGAATCGTTCTGCCAGCTGCAGAATCGGCTCACGGAAGAGCCAGCCAGCAGCCGCAATGACAGCACCAAGAAATATCACTACGAGTCCAATCATGGCGAGGTTAGAACCACGCTTTGGCTTCTTCATGGTGCGCGAACGACCACCAGAATGAACAGGCTGTTGCAAGGGCATTGGCGGCGCTCCCTGCTGAGATTCACCATGGACTGCACCCAGCGGGGCTGAAGGAATAGCCTGACTCATAAGTGAGCCAGGTTCTGACCGGTCTCCAAAGCCACCCGAAATTGGCGCTGATGAACCAGGAATCAGTGAACTCTGACCTGCTTGGCGCTGAGGGAGTCCTAACGGATCGTGTGAAAACCCAGCGGGAGCGGCAGGATTCAAACCAGCACCCCATGAAATTGAATTAGCGGGTGCCTGAGGAAGGCTTCCAGACATTGGCATTTGCCCCTCGGCTCTTTGCGAAGGAAGTAAGCTACCTGAGAAAGAAGGCTGTGCTGGTGAAGAAGGAACGAATCCCGATTGAAGAGGCTGATTAGCACCCATCATGGTTTGACCCAGTCCTGGGGACTGCCAGCTAGGTGCAGCCGGTGATTGTTGCTGAGGTGCGTTTGGAAAAGCAGTTCCACCTAGCAATCCGCTGTTCATGGTGGGCTGCATCGGATTACCCAAAGCGCCCGGTATTGGTTGAACAGGCATCTGATTAACCTGTGGCATTTCGTAGCTCTGCTGCGGCTGGCTCTGCGGCTGCATACCACCAAAACCAGAAGCACCAAAACTAGGGCAAGCAAAAGAAGGCGTGGCTGCAGGCGACGTGACAGTCTGTCCGCATGTCGGGCATGGACCGCTGACACCGGCCAGATTGGCAGGCACGGTGAGCACGCTTTGACACGCACTGCACTGAAACTGGATGATGTCTGGGTTCATACTAGATTACAAAAAAAAGCCTAACTGACCTTTAGTTTCGTTCATAGTAAGTGATTAGACAAGCAAGGATTGATGGAAAATAGAAAAAATCACAATTTCCGTAACAAAACAGAGATTGCGAATGGGCGTTTTGACCTTCAAAATCAACCTCCAAGCAAGGTTGACTCTAAAATCACAGCCCTTTTTCGTCTTTTTGAGACTGTAACCATCATAGCTGATCTGGCATCACACAACAGATTCCACTGCAAGCCCTTTGTGGCTTCCGTCGCAGAATGGCGGATTTTTGCTGTGTTTGCAATTGCAGAGCCAGACTTTTTGCTTTTCTGCTAGCGTGAATTTTTTCGGCCCATAACCGGTGCCTTTATGATTCCCGTCACACATCGGCTGATGACCACTGAGACCGCAAGCACACCACCAATGGTCTCCGGCTTCAAGTTCGAGTCCGACAGGTTTGGCTTCAAAGATTTTAGGAAGATCGCTCATGCATCACAGATTAGCAGAAGAGAATCATGAAGCCAATGAAAAGCCTCATTTGCTATCATCACCCTTGAGTTCAGCCCAGGACTTCAGTCCGGTGACGGGCAGGAGCTTCGCTGCTTCAGCATCCCACTCAGGGGTCCCGGCTACTCGAAACAGGTCCCAGATCTGCTTTTTGCTCTGCGGCTCAGAGATCGTGTTTGGCGCGTTTCTCCATAAACCTAAACGCAGCCCCCCCTCTTTAGCGTGATCGACGTGGCGATGATAAATGAAGGCATCTATGAGTGGCAGCTTCCGACACTTTTCCCAGGCATACGCATAAGCCGCTGCCTGCAGCGATTCGCCTTCAGGATTGAGTAGCGTGTGAAAGCCCTGCTCGGAAAGAATGATCCGCCGAGGCTGCCCCTGATAGAGTAACTCTGGCTGATGAAGATGACGGCTGAGGACTTCCAGATTTTTGAAAGTGACCTTATTGGTCGTCTCGGCACTGGTCACGGTCTTGTCAGCCCAAGCTCTCGGATTGCCTAAATCTTCGGGATAAGGATGCCAGGCCACATTCCAGTCTAGATCACCCGTTTCACGGATCTGCTTGGCGAACACGTCCATGAAATCACGTCCTGGCGTTGCCTCTTCTGCACTGATGCCATGCATTGAACTGCTCCAATGATGATCAAAGGAGATGTAGAGCCGCGCATTCTGGGAGGCCTTCCGCACGGATTCGTGCATGATACGAAATGCCTTGGCATACTCGGTGACCGCATCCGATAGAGGCTTGCGTCCGAGGTTAAACCAAAGCCAATGAGAGTTGACCTCATTCCCCACAATCCAGCCCCAAATGCGACCGTGCTCAGGATGGGCACCACTCCAGCGCTCGGCCATAAGCTCGGATACAGCGCGCAGCCAAGCTCGGCCTTTGGGTGTTTGCACGTTGAAGGCGGCGATGCTGTATTTGTAGTCGTCCCGAGCATCAGGATGCAGCGCTATTTCGTCGATCTCGGATTTCTTTGAGGGGTAAGACAGCACAATGGCATAGACCAAAATGCCTTTATCGGAGAGGGGCTTTATCTGAGAGTCCAAGGATCGCAGATAATTCTCGTTAAAGCTAAAAGTTTGGCCATCAAGCGTGCGGGTTGGATTGCCAGGCTTGGATTTCAGATCGATCAGGGCCGTGATGTTGATGTTAAGTCCTGCATGGTGAATGCCAAGAGCCAACGCATCATCCGTCATTTGCACCTGAAGCCCTTTGATGGAAGGCGGCGTTGGTAAAGGCTCCGTATTGGGTTGAGCGCAAAGTGAAATCGTGAATAGCGTGAGACTCGCTATAAGAAGCGTGGCAAATGGGATATGCATAAAAGTGTTCACTCCACCATCTGATGCACTTCCTCAAGTAACTTAGTCTATCGCTTTGTAATTTCAGTCATCAGATTACAAAAAAAAACCCTCGCCAATGAAGGCGAGGGTTTTTGAAAACACACGATACCAACCAACGATTAACGTTTGGAGAACTGGAAGCGCTTGCGGGCTCCTGGCTGACCTGGCTTTTTACGCTCTTTGGCGCGTGAGTCACGAGTCAGAAGGCCAGCCTTCTTGAGTGTGCCACGAAGCTCAGGATTGACGGCGATAAGGGCACGGGAAATGCCGAGCTTTACAGCGCCGACCTGACCGGAGATACCACCACCACAGGCATTCACTTTGAAATCATAGCTCTGGCGAGTGTTTGTCAGAGCTAGAGGAGTGAGGATTTGATTCTGCAACGCGATGGTTGGGAAGTAATCTTCGAAGTCACGGCCGTTGACCGTGATGGAACCGGAACCGGCGAGGATGTGAACGCGGGCAATGGCTGTTTTGCGGCGACCGGTGGAATTATTGAGGGGCTTGCTCATGAACTTGGAATCGGGAAGGAACTAAATTAGGCAACCGAGAATGGCTGTGGGTTCTGGGCTGAATGAGGATGCTCAGCACCGGAGTAATCAGATTGGCGGCGGCCACGGCGACTTGGCCGAGGACTTGATCCTTGGCGTCGATGATCCACCACTGGCGGATCACGTCTTGAGCTTTGGCTGAGAATGTCTTCATATAAGGTTCTTGGTGCGAGTGGCAGATGAACGTCATCAACCACGGGGAAAGAAGGGTCGCGAGGATAGAAGTCTCGGGCGTTGTGTCAATCAGAAACTCGACTTATTCACAATTACTGGGTCATTTTTTTATCTTTAGAGACTGTTTAGGTCTCAAAGCACTGCCACCAGTCGCGCCAAATGGCCTGAAGGCAGGTTGATGGTGCTACCCAGTGCTAGTCCCATGACCTTTGAGCCGAGCGGTGATGAGGGGGTGATCGCCATGACTGTCTGCTCCTCGACAGTAACTTCGATACCGCCCTCTGCGGGACTGAGAAAATAGTGATCTTTTTGCCCTCCTATTTCTAAAGCGATGAGTGAGCCTAGCTTCACCGTTTGACCTGAAGGAAGATCGCGGAGTTGCATCAAGCTATGCCGTGCTTCCTGCACTTCCGCGACGCGCTGCGCCTGACCTCTGGCCACATAACTGGCCTCTAGAGTCCTCGTATCATATTTGTTTTCAGCCTTGCTATCTGGATCAGTCGCTGCCGCATAGGAGGCGCGCGCACCGCGCAGCAGACCTTCGAGTTCTGAATCAAGATGGGTGATGAGGGCGGCGAGGACGGCAGGCTTTTGCATGAAGAGGATGGACAGGCTTTCCATTTGCACGCTTAGCGCAGCTTTCCAAACTTGATTGTCATGCAAAGACATCTTCTCCCCTTCCTTCTAGTCCTTGTCTCCATCCTCCTCGCTGCTTGTGAAACGACAGGCGGCGGCCCCGGTGATCCCATGCAGCTTGAGTATCGGCGACTTTCCATCGCTTCAGAACCACCAGGAAACTACTTCGTGGGTCGGCGCTTCCATTTAGCCCAGCGGCATTTCTGGGGCTACGTGCGCCGTCCAGGTGAAAGCTGGGATCGGTCCAAACTAGTCGTCATCAATGAAAAGTTTGCCAAGCAGCCCGACCGCTATCCTGAGATCCCTTCAGGTGACGGACCTGCTTACGGCAGTGATCATAATCGTGAGTATCGCCTGTGGGGATACTTTTCTGGACGCAGAGTCTATGATCCTAACAGTGATCTCATGCTCCCTGAGTTTGTCCTTCAGCGCTACGAACTGAAAAACGAATCTCCAGGTTGGCTCTTCAAGCCAAACGAGAAATTCAATGGTCAGTATCTTCTACGTGATGAGCCAGGAGCTCATCCAGGCGGAAGATTCTAAAAAGGAAGACGAGCTCTTAAACACACCATGAAACGCTGGCGCATTGCAGGGATCAACTTTGATCACTTTCATATGGGAGACCTGCTACGGCAGATCTTTGAGCATCCCTTTGCCGACATCGTCGGCATTGCCGATGAGCAGCCAGAGAGGATGATCAGCGCTACCCAGAACTTTGGCCTCAGACCGACTCAAGTATTCACCGACTACCGTGAGTGCATGGAGCAGACAAAGCCAGACATTGTTGTTCTATGCCCAGCTGCCTCAAAGCATGGTGAGTGGGTGGCAAAGATCGCCCCCTATGGCACGCACATCTTGATGGAAAAGCCTTTTGCTGGAAGTCTGGCTGAGGCAGATGCGATGACCGCGGCCATGAAAGTCAGTGGAAAAACTTTGGCCATCAATTGGCCTCTCGTCTGGGATGCAGGACAGCAGACAGCGCATCGTTTGATCCAGGAAGGGCTTATTGGTCAGCCACTCGAGTTTCAACATTGCGGAGGCAATCGCGGCCCGCTCTATCATGGGGCAGACAAGATTGAAATCGAACCAAGTGCCGCTGATAAGGCTGCCAGTTGGTTTTACAGCAAAGACCAGGGCGGCGGCTCATTGCTGGACTACATGGGCTATGGCACAACCCTCGGCACATGGCACCTCGGCAGCGCTGTGCCGCTAGAGGTGTCCTGCACATGGCATACCACACCGGGCCTTGAAGTGGATGAACACAGCGTCGCCATCATCCGCTATGCCCATGGCCTGAGCCGCAGTGAAACACGCTGGGGCACCTTTACGGATCCCTGGACGCTGCAACCGCAGCCAAAGTGTGGCTTTGTCATTCGTGGCACAGACGGCACGCTTTCCTGCTACGATTATGAAAAGACAGTTCGAGTGCAGACGCGAGGACAACCCGAGGGATTCGATGTTCCGGTCGATGTCATCGCTGAGCCAAATCGCAACCCCATTGAGCACCTGATCCATCATCTGGAGTCAGGCGACCCTCTCATCGGCCCGCTGACCTTGAGCGTCAGCCGCATCGGTCAGCAGATCGTGGACACAGCCTTTTTAAGCGCAGCGGCAAAAACGACTCTACCGCTGGTGGCCTGATCATTTCTTGTCAGGAAATACCGCGTGCTGCACGCTTAAACTCGACCTCATTCCCGCAGGCACCAATCGCCTCAGGCTCGGTGATCAGGCCTGCTTCATAGGCACGAATGATGTTTGTCAGGAAAGTGCAGCAGTTCGGGTCATTGCCGCGCTGCATGTAGTTTCGGATATTATCCATTTCCTGTTTAGCGATCCATTGCTTCACGGCGCCACCGTTTTCCAGATGCTCCACCAGGAGATGCAGGCCGCCTTCGTTTTTAGGAATCAGTTTTTGGCAAATGGCCCCGATGAGCTGCTGAGAGAGCAGATGCAGTCCCAAGCCCGATTGCTCTGGCGGGAACAAATGCGCTAGGCGGTCCACGGCATCGACGACGCTATCGCTATGAATGGAGGCCAGCACGAGATGTCCCGTTTCACTGGCTTGAAGAGTCGTCAGCGCCGTCTCCAGATCACGAATCTCTCCCACCATGATCACGTCCGGTGCCTGCCGCATCGCACCACGAACACCGCGCGCATAACTGGCTGTGTCACGGCCCACTTCACGCTGGGTAAACATGCTGTTCTTACTCGGGTAGATGAACTCCACCGGATCTTCGATCGTCACAATGTGCCGCGCCATGTTCTCATTCATCCATTGCAGCAGGCCTGCCATTGTGGTGCTTTTGCCCATGCCTGTGGGACCTGTGACCAGGATTAGCCCACGTGTTTTCATGGCCCACTTAGTCAGCAGCCAATCAGGCACCCCCAGATTGCCCAGCACCGGCAGATCTGTGCGGATACGCCGCATCACCACGCCCAGTCGGCCCAGTGCGCGGTGCATATTGACGCGGTAGCGTGTCTTGCTGGTGGAGACCAGACCAGAGTCACGATCCATCTCCCCCTCAGGACTCACTCCGCAGGCCTGCCAGAGGCCGACCATTTGATTTAGCTGCATCGGTTCATCACCAAAAAGCATCAGCTGCTCATTGATCTTCATTCGTGGCAGCTCGCCTTCCATGAGGAAAACGTCGCTGGCTTTATGTTCGTCAGCAGCTTGAAGAATATCGTCTAGAGAAAGGGGCATAGGATTGATAGAACCCATGGCAGCAAGCTTTGTCGAGGCCGATCTTATGCTGAGGCGTTTTTATCCTCTTCTTTAATCCTGATCATCAGCACGAGTGCTACGGAAAGGATGCAGAAGCAGGCAAAAAAGCCAAAGGTGACGTTCATTGGCACCTTCATGTCCGTCAGCGTGCCATAACCCCAGTCGGCAACGCCGCCGCTCGTCATGCTGACCAGATTCATTAGCCCGTAGCCCGTCGCCCGCAGTTCGGGTCGAGTGATCTGGGAAAGAATGGGCATGTTGTTGCCATCAAAGAATCCCCAGCCAATGCCAAAGAGAATCAGCGAGGCAATGGCCAGCTCAAAGGAATGCAGACCAGGCGCATTCCCCACCCCAAAAAGTGCCGGCACAATCATCATCATGCCCAGAGCACTCACATAGATCCGCCCCCTGGAAGTCTTCCTCATCCAGCGATCCGCCAGCCAACCGCCAACCATCGCCGAGACCAGAGCAGCGGCCTGCCAATACAGCGTTGCAGAGACACCCGCCTTACCTTGGCTGATGTTGAACTCCTTTTGTAAAATAGCCGGCATCCAGTCCCTCACCACCCAGGCGGCGACCGCAGGTAGGGTGAAATAAAGCACTAGCAGCAAAAAGGATCGGTTCGTCAAAAGCTCCCGCGCAGCCACCAAAACGGAAGGCTTCTCCAGCTGCGGCACACCCGCCACACGCGGTGCGTCCTTAATCAGAAAAAGCAGTGGCAGCGCATAAAGAATGCCAGCCAGCCCCGTGTAATCAAAGGCCCCGCGCCAGCCAAAGTCTGGCCACTCATTCACATAACCGGCAAATCCACCCAGCATGACTCCACAATAAATACCCGCCTGATGAATACCAACCGCGCGCGACCTCGTGTTCCCCGTGTGATAATCTGCGATCAGCGCTAACGCTGCTGGAATGTAAAAAGCCTCGCTGATCCCCATCGCCGTGCGTGCCCAGAGTAACTCATGGTAATCATGCACCTGCCCCGTGAGATACGTGATCCCCGACCACACGATCAGACTGCCACAGATTGCGTACTTTCGGCTAAATCGATCTGCGATGTAGCCACCGATCGGACTAAAAAAAGCATACACCCATTTGAACTGCCCCAACATGTAACCCCAGTTTGCCTCACTGCCGATGCTGGGCACATCTCCCATGACGGATGACTTCATCGACGCGATCATCTGCCGATCCAGGTAATTCAGCAGCGCCACAGGAAACAGCAGCGCCACCACCAACCAAGCGGTGCGTGCGGAAGAGGGATGATCATTCGTCATTCCGTCGTTAAATCATAAAGCCAGCATAAAGCCTAGCACAAAACCATGTCCATGCTTGACCTGCACATGACAGAACCCCGCAACCTCAATAACCACCGCTCAGATACACTGGCCGCCGGAGCAACCGCGCTCTCTGAATAATATCTGCGCGATGTTCGGGCGTTCCCGTGTTGATCAGATTCTGAATGCTTTGAGACGTGTCCAAAATCGCCCGCACCTGACTACCCACACTGCCTGACAGAGGATAAAGCCCACCCGCCAAAGCATGATAAACCACGGAGACCTCGACCACAAACCACTCATCCAACCGGTAAATCTCCGTAGCCCCCAGCAGGCTACCCGCTGCCGCCCCTACCCTTTCCGGCGCTGACTTGGGCGGTAGAGATTTGTACAGTCTCTGCCGCGTCACCGGAAACTCCAGCGCACGCAGCCTCCGCTCATACACCAGCCTGCGCCCCATCTCATCCGCAGGCAACACGGAGCAACCTGTTCCGAGCAGCAACAGCAGAGCCAAGAAAGTCAGACGTAAATCAATCATGCATAGACAGTGGCCAGTCAGCCATCTTCAGCAAGCCCACAAAAGAGTTCGATCACCCCTCAGAGTTAGGATTGGGATAAATATTCTGTCCGAGTCCCTTACCTGATCCAGCCCCAGTGTTTCGTTAGAGGCCAGTAACAGACCAGAGCCGTCCCCACAATATTGC
This sequence comes from Verrucomicrobiota bacterium, assembly GCA_026397605.1. GTDB lineage: Bacteria > Verrucomicrobiota > Verrucomicrobiia > Verrucomicrobiales > Verrucomicrobiaceae > Prosthecobacter. The sequence continues at coordinate 9,446 of JAPLUM010000089.1, forward strand.
GCTCAGGCACAGCCCCCCAGCGACGGGAGTCACTGCTGTTGTAACTGTTGTCTCCCATGGCGAAGTATTGCTCTGGACCTAGATCAATTTTATTGATACTTCCATACACAACACCTGCGTCTGCATAACCACGATATCCATCCACTGGCGCTTCGTAACTGCCCTGCATCACCCGTTTAAAGCCAGGCTCTTCAGCGACCTTACCATTGTGCATCAGTCGAGGTGAAATCACTTCAAGCTTGTCTCCTGGCACACCTGCCAGACGCTTGATGTAATGTTGAGACCCCTGCTCCGCTGGCACATTGATGCCTCGAATGTGATTGGTCGTGAAAACAAAGACCTCCCCACGGGTCGGCGTGCGGAAATGATAGCTTAGCTTATCGACCAAAACGTGATCTCCATTGTGGACGATCCCTCGGGCTAGCAACTGACCTTTACGGACAGGTATGCCTCCTGGCACTTCTCGTCCCCCACGGCTATCTGGTGTATCGTGCCCTGTAAGAATTGGCATAGCAGCGAGATGTTTAATTAACTGTAATTCATCAACAAGCTGCGTCTTAGGTGACGAAATCTTGATCTCATGCCCATCCTCGAAATGAAGAATGCAGTAGGGCATGAAGATTGCAAAGCGGTGCTCCGTCAGCGGCTCACTCTGCCGCAGACGCCCATCATGATCAGACACCACATTGATATACCGGGTGCTGGTCAAATGAGATCCCAGCCATCCCAGAATCCCAGGCGTCGGGTCCTGTGCCGTAGCTTCTGCCGTGATCCCATTCAGCGTCGGCTGCATGGACCCCGTGGGGATTTGGAAAGGCTGCGCAATGTAACCGCGAATGCCAAGGGCGATGACGATGGCGACGAAAAACACCTCCACATTATCTGAAATCTCGCTCGTCCCAGCATTTGGCAGCGCATTCTCACAGACCTTATTCAGCTGATCATTGAGCGTCTTGATACGCTCACGATCACGGGCCTTCATGGAGTCCTCTAGGCTCGTGCGCAGCGTCATGATCTCCTCCAGCTTTGCTTGCGGCAAAAGATCGCGCTTATAGTCGATGAATCGAGTCACTCCCTTGTGCAGGAGTTTGGCGTGCTTCAGATAGCGTGGGGTAAAGAAAAACATGTGGCGAAGGGCCTATGGATGGTCAGCGCTCCTTTGACATCAAGCACTCAGCACAGCAAGCGGCAAAACAGACAGACTGAAGATCTTATCGCCTCTCAGGATCAAATCCGCCAACCGCTTTCACCCAAGGATTTTAGGATTGAAGGGATGGATCAACTGAAGAAGTGGGTAGAAGAATGGTGCTTTGTTCTTGGTGCTTTGTTCTTGGTTCGTAGTTCGGCCTTTAGGCCGCTGGATCCCCGATCTCGGCGAGGACGCCGCCTTTCCTTGGGCTACCCCAAGCGCGGCGAGGACGCCGCCTTTCCTTGGCGGAGGCAGGGCTCATCTCGACGGAGCGAGATGGCTACCATGCTCCGCGAGTGGGGGACTCCAAGAAGGTGAAG
>JAPLUM010000898.1 GCA_026397605.1 Verrucomicrobiota bacterium
GCCCTCGGCGCCATGGGTGGCGCCCTGGCGACGGCCCGGCGGCAGCGACCGCTCCGATTGCGCACGGTGGGGTATGCCGCGTGGGCCCTCGCCTGCGCGATGCTCCTCGCCGCGGCAGCGCCCCAGCAGCTGCTCTTCACGCTGGATAAACTCCGCCATGAAAATCGCATCGGCCCGGTAGCAACGTATGTGGACAGTCCGCTTGCCGTTAAGGCCACCGAGATTTTCCGCCTGCATGTCGATGACCTCCGACCTGCGGCAGCCGAGGCACTTTTCATGCGGGATGATCCCTTCGGCTTTGATGGCTTAAAGCTCGTCCGCACTGTCGATGAATCCAAAGGCCTGAACTTCATCAAAGGCCCCGCCATCATCATATCCGCCTCAGGCATGGCCGAAAGCGGACGCATCCTACATCACCTGCGAAACAACGTTGGCAACTCCAACAACATCCTACTCTTCGTCGGCTACTGCGCCGAAAACACCCTTGGCTGGAAGCTACGTAGCGGCTTCAGGCACGTCAACATCCTCGGCGATGAATATGAGGTCCGCGCAGACATCGAGACGCTGGATTCCTTCTCAGGACACGCCGATCACGGTGAAATGCTCGACTGGTTCAGCCGTGTCGGCGGAGAAAAACGCCGCGTCTTCCTCGTCCATGGCGAGCCCGAGCGCTCCGAAAAACTGCGAGACGCCCTCGCCGAACAACACCCCACCGGCCACATCGAAGTCGCCCGACTCATGCAGACGGTGGAGTTGTAAACCAGATCACTTTTTGACCAGCGACTCCAGGTAATCCAGCAGGCTAGCGAACTCCTTGACCGTAAAGCTCATCATCAGCCCTGGCGGCATCATGCTCATCGGCAGCTTTTGACGCTCTTTGATGTCTGCTGTTTTGAACGTGAACTCTTGGGAGGCAATGTTCCGCAGCTTGATCTCGTTCGCGCCTTCCAGCGTGATGAAGCCCATTTGAGCTGTGCCGTCCTTCATCGTGATCATCTCGCTGGCAAAGCCTTGGGCGATGGTCTTGTTCGGCTCCAGGATGTTCTGCGCCAGATCGGGACGCTTGTAGGTTTGGGCGATGTTACCGAGATATGGCCCCTTTTGGGCTTCCGATTCCTTGACCGTGTGGCAGGCCACGCAGGTGGCTTTGGTAAAGATTTGTTCACCCAGGCCCACATCGCCTTTTTCTTTCAAAACCGCCGCCAGCACTTCTTCTGGCTTCAGCGTGGCAATCTTGGGTGTTTTGTCTTCAATCTTTTTCAGACGCATCGCTTTCGCCGCACGCCCAGCAGCACCCTTGACCTCGGCATCAGGATCATCAAGAGCCGCGAGCACCTTCGCCGCGCTTGGCATGTGCTTGGAAGCACTGATGGCATCAACAATCAGCTTGCGATTTTTCGCCTCTGCCCAGCCTTTATCCAGCGCCTGCTGCGTGAGCTGGATGGACTCTGGGCTGCCCGTCTTACGACTCGCGAGATTCACCACAGCCGCATAAGCATACATCGAAACCGGCCACTCGCCCTTCTCGGCGATCTGCTCGACAAGCTGATGGTGGTTTTCGAGTTTCGGGGCGTTCAAGAAGGCGTTGAAGGCAGCCTCGTAGTCTTTGCCGGAGTCCGGAAGCTTTTTGAGCGGCTCCAGCGCAGCGAGCGTGGCGGAGACGCCGTCGGCGCTGTCGGTTTTCGAGAGGGCGATGATCGCCTGCGCCAGCGTCGCTGGTCCGACAGGTCCGACCTGTCTGACAAGTCCGACGAGCAGAGGCACCGCCTCCGCCGGAATCTCCTCCGCACCAGCCATCTGCGCCGCCAACTCCGGCAGCACCTTCGGGTCCTTTTTCGCGAGTTCGAGGATGCGCTGCTGCGCTTCGTTGAACTGGATGCGGTTGCGGTTCAGTTCCTTCACCAAAAAGGCCGCTTCCTCCGGCGAGGCCTTCGCCAACGCATCCTTCAGCGCCACGGCGATCTTCGGCGTCTCGCTCCAGGCCTCCGGCTGGTAATACGGCCCCCGAGTGTCCGGTCGCGTGCCCCACGAATCGCCCTTCCACTCGCCTTCCTTGAAATGCAGGCGGCACAGCGCCGCAAGAATGCCCTGGCGCAGTGCAGGATCTGTGGCCTTGCCGAGACGCTCGATGAGGCCGGTGACAACTTCGGGAGTGTGCATCATCGCCAGCGCACGAAGAACGTGATGAATCATCTGATGAATTCTCGGATCATTGAATGAGACCTTAGCAACACTCGCTTCATCAACTTGGTCAAAACATTCTTTGTGAAGCTTCCTCACGGCTACCGCACAAACGGCCATGTGAGAAACGAGAGGATCCGAATGCGCAAGCCAGACCATCACTTCCTTGTCAGGAACTCCGTTTACCAAACGCCATGCAATTTGTCGCTCAGGTGTGTCCATGCTATCGTGCTGTATCTTTAAAAAGACTTCAACAACCCGCTTTGCTTCTGGCTGTCTTCGAATCAACTCCCTCTGCGCCTTCATCCTTCTACGATAACTCGCGGACTCCAGCACCTTCACAAGCTCCTCATCCTTCGCCTTCGCGAAATCCGGCAGCGGCTCGGCTTTGAAGCCCTTCGGCTTCACCTGCACGATGTAACCGACATCCGGGCCCGCCCAATCAAAGGTCGCGCCTTTCCAACTGGCGCAATAGACGCGGCTCATGCCATCGACATCGGCGTCGGTGGGGCGGGTCATTTTGATGAAGGGCTCGGGCTTGCGGGTTTCTTCAAAGGTTGCGCCTTTGGGCTTCACCTGATGATGCCAGAGAGCGCCGCTGCCCCAGTCGCAGGTGAAAGGGGCGTTGTTCCAGGTGCCGAAGCCAGGCTCGTCGATGTAAACCGCGCCGCAGCCGCTGCCGCCGCCGTAGTCGGCGAGGGGCTGGATGGCCTCGTCGTTGAAGTTTTTGTAGAGACGCGGGTAACCGTGGTCGTCGAGGCCGGTGAAGTGGTGGAAGCGCACATTCCAGCCGCCGCCGTCGTTCGTGTTATCGCGGGCGAAGATGTCCATCAGCGGGCTGATGGCGACTTCGAGGATGTTGCGCGTGCCGGTTGAATACACTTCCAACCCGCTGCCGTCGGGACGCACGCGGATGACGCCGCCGCCGCGATGCTGAAGAGTTTTGCAATCGGTGCCGGTGGCTTTCATGAAGCCGAAATCGCCGCCCGCGATGTAAAGCCAGCCATCGATGCCGAGGCTGAGGCCGTTCGTGGTGTGATCGGCGGGGCGATCTTTGTAACCGAAGGCGATGTCCTTCACGAGGATGTTCTGCTTCTCCGCGACGCCGTCGTGATCGGCATCAATGAACTCGCTGAGGTGCGGCGGATGCACGAGGTAAAGCCGGTCGTGATCCCACACGAGCCCGCGCGGCGCATCGACCTCGCAGAAGACCTTCGTTTCATCGGCACGGCCATCGCCATCGAGATCGCGCAAGCGGATGACGCGGCCACGCTTCGGATTGCGGCCCAGCGAGCCGTTGCCGTCCGAGGAAACGTAAAGCGTGCCATCCGGCTCCGCGGCAACGAAGACCGGGTAATTCGCTGCGGCGCTATTCGCGAACAGCGTGACCTCAAAGCCCTCGGCGACCTTCACATCCTTCAAAATGGCCGCTTCCTCCTCCGGCGTGAGCTTCACGATCTTCGGCGCGACATTGCCTTCCTTGGCGCGGGGATCGTTCGCCTTATCATACTCCTTCTTTTGCTCAGCGCTGAGCTTCGGTGCGATGGCTTTGATGCCCGGGCCTTTCAGCCGCACCTCGCGGATGCTGGCCCAGCCGCCATGGCCATTACCTGTGCAGGTGATAACGATTTTCTTGGCCTGCTTGGCTTCCAAAATATGGCTTTTGGCGATGGAAATGTCTGCCACCATTTGGCCGTCGATCTCGATCTTGTGCTGGTAGGACTTGTCTTTTCTTTCCCACGCGATTTCGAGGCCAGTGAGGTCCTGCGGCTTTTCGAATTCAAGCTCAAGCCGCTCAGGCATGTTAGCACCGCTGGCGCACCATCGGGTGCTTTCATCGCCATCCACAGCCTTCCAGGCATCATTGCCCGGCTGAGTGCTGCTCGCGGTCGTCTTGATGCCGGTGGCGTCTTTCGGTGTGGTCGGGGGCTTCGGAGCCTCGACGGGCTTTGCAGCGACAAACGTCACCTTGTTCTGGCCTTGAAATGGCGTCAGATAGTCCGGCGTGAGCTTGTCACAGGCCCAGAGCAGGCCACGCGTGATCAAATCGAGGTAGCGAGCATCCGCGACGGTTTCGGTGTTGTGACCGATGGTCGTGCTGAAACTGCGGGCACCGGCTTTTTCGTTCGTCCAGGCCACGATGGCATCCACGGCCTTGCCTTTGACCATCTGGCGGCCCATCGCGAGCGGATGGGCGTCGAAGATGTTCGCATTGTTGTAGAGCTCCTCTTTGATCGTGGTCCAGTCGCCCAGCGTCTTCGTGACCGGGTGCTCTTTATCGACAAACGTGATCGCAATGGGCTCCTGCGGGCCATGCGAATTAGATTCCAAGCCAAGGCGCTTGAACCAGCGATCTTCGCCCGTACGGAAGCTGTGCATGGCGCAGTGAAGCTGGATGCTGGGGATCGTTTTGTGAGCGTCGAGGATGCGCGTGAGCGTCTCCTTGTTGTTCATGCTCGCCGCGCACTCATCGTGGATGATGATGTCGTAGCCATTAGCCCAATCAGGATTGTCATAGATAGGCAGCGGCGGATTGACGGACTTGTCGTCTGTCCAAACCACGTCCACCTGCACATTCGCACGACTTTGGATGCCTTTGGCGATGATCTCATGCTGCTTTGCATAATCATGACAGCAACCGCCGGCGATGAGGAGGGCTTTGAGTGACCTTTCAGCAGCCAGAAGTGGGCCAGCAAACGAGAGCAGAATGAGAAGTGTGAAACGCATGAAAAAAGAGGGGCTGAATAGATCGAGATCTCTAGATTTATCTATCATAGAATGTTGTTTTAACTACGATCAGCAAGCTGACGCCGGCGCTAGAAAATAAAAACTCCGCAGCTTTGAACTGCGGAGTTTTAGAGATAGAAATAAAAGCTGAGTCTAACTAATTTTTCACAGCGACTTCTTTACCGGCCGTTGCCTCTTCATTGGCCATGGCAGAGCCAGTGTCACGAGTGACGGGCCAGTAGGCGTCCATATTGAGAATGGCTGGTGGAGTCATCTTACCAGCAACAGCAGTCTTGGTGAAGCTACTGTAAGCCAGTGGAATAGCGGTCACACAGATGCGATCACCGTCCATCCTTTGTACATGCAGTGCGGTGACTTGCGGCCTATTAGCGTCAATGGAGATCGTATCACCCACACGGAAGGGTTCATCACTTACAGTTAGACCCGGCAGCAGAAACTCAACATCCACATCTTCAAGATCGGTCGAACGCGCACGAACCACCCAACCAGAGGACATGACATCTTTGTCAGTCAACATGCGCAGACTCAACACTTGGTAAGCACCAAGTAGGTAGATCGGCTGATCATGCTTGTAGTTGCGAATGAAGGAGCGCTTGAGCACATCATTCTTCACGGTCATCTGCTCAAGACTGTAAGGAAAAAATTCTGTCAGCAGCTCACGAGCGTTTAACTTTTTACCATTAGGCACACTGAAGGTGGTCCATGGACGCAGTGGCTCAAGTTTATGCAACTTGGCAAGCATCTTATAATTGAAAGGCTTCTCAGGGTGTGCAAAAACCATAATACTGAAGAACCAGCAGAAAGTGGCTGCGCCCATTAACAGAGTGATGAGAATGGCCCACCAAAAAATTCCGCCATTCCCCTCCTTTTTTTTGGAAAAGTTACCACCACCGTAGGAACGGTATTCGTTGCCGTCGCTCAAGAATCGCACTTGCATAGCATTTATGAGAAAGTTATTAAAATTACCTGGTTAAATATTTCTAAATTATAATGGCTCTAAAATAAAAGAAAAGCTTTTTTTGTGAATAAAATCGTGAACAAGTCGTTGCAGTTCAGTGGTCTAGGCGGCTTTGGGTTCAAAGGAAGTGCCACATCCGCAATTTCTTTCTGCATTCGGATTCTCTACACGAAAGCCTGAATCATTCAGCGATTCAATGTAGTCAATCCTGCAGCCAGTCAGGAATGCAAGACTTTGTGGATCAACAATCAATGAGACTCCATTGTGGCTAAAAAGACTATCTACAGACTGAGCCTGATCGATCTTCATGGTGTATTGCCAGCCGGCGCAGCCACCCTTTTCCACCAAAATTCTGAGCCCAGAACCAGCCGCAGCATCCTTCTCAAGCAAAAGCTGCTGGAGATGAAGGGCGGCGTTGTCGGTGAGGGTGATCATGGTGTTTTGTGAGGAAAAATGATGACTGCCCTTTTCACAGGCACACATCACATGCAAGGATTACGCGCACAGACCCCCAAGTTTTTGCATTCTTATGTCTAAAATACGAATTCTCTCCGACGCACTCGCCAGCCAAGTCGCTGCCGGGGAGGTGGTGGAGCGGCCTGCTGCCGTGATCCGTGAACTCGTTGAAAACAGCCTAGATGCAGGCGCCACGCATGTCACCGTGGAGGTACAGCGTGGTGGCACGGCGCTGATGCGCATCACGGATGATGGGTGTGGGATGGATCGTGAGGATGCTCTTCTCTGCATGGAACGACATGCTACTAGCAAGATACGGACCAAAGAGGATCTGGCTGCAATTGCGACCTTTGGTTTTCGCGGAGAAGCACTGCCCAGCATCGCGAGCGTGTCGCGTTTCCGCTTGGCAACACGGGAGAAAGAAGCGCTGAGCGGAACTGAGATCGAGATCACAGGCGGCAAGCTGGCCAACGTCAAAGATCACGGCGGTAATCAAGGCACGATCATTGAGGTGCGCTCACTGTTTTTCAATGTTCCAGCTCGTCGTAAATTTCTGCGCACTGAAGCCACGGAGTATTCCCACATCGAGAATCAATTCCGCACTCATGCGATTGCGAATCCGAAGGTGACTTTCACACTCATCCGTGATGGTGGAGTGGCCTATCATTTGCCCGGCGCTCAAAACGTCTTGGAGCGCATCCGTGGTCTTGCCGGAGATGAACTAGCCAATCGCTTAATCGAAGTGGAAAGGCTGGAAGCTCAAGGCATCGCCGTGTGGGGCTACATCGGTGGACCAGGCCTGAGCAGGTCTAGCCGCCAGCAGCAGCTAACCTTTTTAAATGGTCGCCCGATTGAAAGTCAGCCGATCAATTACGGTCTGCGTGAAGGCTTCCATACTTCGCTGATGAAAGGGCAGTATCCGGTGACCTTTTTGTTTCTGGAAATGGATGCTGAGGCTTTTGACATCAATGTTCATCCGGCCAAAAAAGAAGTGCGCTTTCATGATGGCTTCAGCATCCGTGATGTGGTGGCAAGGGCGGTGAAGCGTGCTTTAGAAAATGCGAACAAGCTTCCTGAAGGCCTGCAAAATTCAGGCCAACGCGCGGCTCAGCCAGCGCTCCAACTGCGCACAGAATCCAGCGTGCCTGCGCCGACTCAACAGGCTTTCATTCTACCAGCAGTGCCGCTACGCATTCCTGCCGCAGCGCCCACAGCTCGTCTGCCAGAACCGGCACCCATTCAAAGCAAGCTCGAGCCAGACATCGTAACCCCAAACCCTGCGCCCAAGCATGAAGAGCCAGCGCAGGAGAAGCCAGCGCCGCCTGCCAAACCGCAGATGCCGACCTTCCGCATCATTGGCATTTTACAGCGGCTGTATGTGCTGATGGAAAGCACGGAGGGTCTCGTGCTCATGGATCAGCATGCAGCTCATGAGCGAGTGAACTTTGAAAAAATCCGTGCCGCCATGGAAGCCGGTGGCGTGCCATCTCAGCGCCTACTGATGCCGCTGATGCTGCAAACAAGCCCAAGAGATGCCGATATCCTGAAGCGGAATCTAGATACGCTCACAAGGCTCGGCATCGAAGCAGAGCCATTTGGCCCGAACACGTTTAAAATTGAAGCCTTACCGACCTTTTTAAAGGTGGATGATCCACTGGCATGGCTAGACCAAGTCATCGAAGAACTGCAAAGCCTGAGTGCCAAAAGCTCCGCCCTCAGGCTGGGAGAAGACATGATCGTGATGAGCGCGTGCAGGCATTCGGTGAAAGCCAATGACAAACTCTCCATCCCCGAAGTACAAGCATTGCTGGAGGATCTCTTCGCCTGCGAAATGCCCTACTGCTGCCCACACGGCAGGCCGACCCTGATCCAGATGTCCATGAGTGAACTGGAGCGTAAGTTTGGCAGAGCAGCTCCGTGATCAGCGTGCAAGCTGCTGCACATATTCCCGCAGTGCTGGGCCAATGTCTGCGCGTTGGAGACCAAAATGCAGGTTGGCTTTGATGAAATCTAATTTGTTACCAATGTCATGCCGCTGCCCATCATAGCGCAGGCCGTAAAGAGCCTCTTCATGCATGAGGGATGCCATGGCGTCGGTGAGTTGTAGCTCCCCCCCCTTGCCTTTGGGTGTCTTTTCCAGATGGGCGAAAATGCTCGGTGATAAGACATAGCGCGCACTGACGGCAAGGCGTGATGGCGTGACCTCTGGTTTGGGTTTTTCGACAAACTGCGTGGCTCGAATCAACCCTGGAAAAATCTCATCCCCACCGAGAATGCCATAGCGGCTGACCTTTTCTAAAGGCACTTCCTGGAGCGCCACCGCTGAGCCGCCATGCTGCTCCACGACATCCGCTAGCTGCCTGGTGACTGGGCGGGATTCATCCTTTGTGGTCACGACGGTATCGCCGAGTAACACAGCAAAGGGCTCATCACCGACATGATCTTTAGCATACAGGATCGCATCCCCCAGACCACCCATCTTTGGCTGCCAGATGAAATGAATGCGCGCCATGCTCTGCATCCGACGCAGGTCCTCCAGCTCTTCGATGCGGCCCTTGGCCTCCAGCTCAGATTCCAAATCAAAAGCGGGATGAAAGTGCTCCTCAATCGCACGCTTGCTGCGACTGATCACGATGAGGATGTCGGTTATACCAGAGGCAACCGCTTCCTCCACCACGTATTGGATCACAGGTTTATCGACCAACGGCAGCATCTCCTTGGGCACCGCTTTGGAGATGGGAAGAAAGCGCGT
>JAPLUM010000620.1 GCA_026397605.1 Verrucomicrobiota bacterium
AAGTGAATGGGGATGCCGACTTCATCTTTCAGAGCTTTGACCAGCTTCTTGGCGGCATAGGGGCGCACGAGGCCAGCCATGTCTTTGATGCAGAGCATGTGAGCTCCCATTTTCTCCAGCTCCTTGGCTAGGCGGACGTAATACTTGAGGTCATATTTGTCGCGCTTCGGATCGAGGATGTCGCCGGTGTAGCAAAGGGTGCCTTCGCAGATGGACTTGGTATCTTCACGCACGGCTTGCATGGCGGCGGTGAGATTTGGCAGGTAATTGAGGGAGTCAAAGATGCGGAAGATGTCCATCCCATTCTCAGCGGAATGTTTGATGAAGCCTTTGACGACGTTGTCGGGGTAGTTGGTGTACCCGACGGCATTGCTGCCACGGAAAAGCATCTGTAAAAGGATATTCGGCACCTTAGCGCGGATGTCCCGAAGACGTGCCCAAGGATCTTCGCGGAGGAAGCGCATGGTCACGTCGAAAGTGGCTCCGCCCCACATTTCCAAAGAGAAAAGGTCCGGCGTGCGACGCGCCACGGCATCTGCCACGGCAAGCATGTCAAAGGTTCTCATGCGCGTCGCCAGCAGGGACTGGTGGGCATCACGCATGGTGGTGTCGGTGATGAGCAGACGTTTTTGTTTGGCCACCCAGCCTTTGCAGAATTTCTCGGGGCCCATCTCGGTGAGGAGCTGTTTGGTGCCCTTTGCTGGCTCGATCCGGTGATCCCATTTCGGAATCGGTGGCACGATGAAGGCTTTTTCCTGCTTGTGACCTTTGGCGTGTGGGTTGCCATTGACGATGGTGTCGGCCAGGTAGTTCAGCAGCTTGGAAGCGCGGTCTTTACGGGCGACAAATTTCAGCAACTCAGGGTTGTTATCAATGAAGCGAGTGGTGGCTTGGCCAGCTTTGAATTCTTCATGATGCACGACGTTCATGAGGAACGGGATATTGGTCTTGACCCCGCGAATACGGAACTCGCGCAGACCGCGATCCATGCGGTCCAAAGCCTGCTGATAGGTGCGGGCGAAGACGGTCATCTTTACGAGCATGGAGTCGTAATAAGGCGTGATGACTGCGTTCGTGGCACCGAGAGCGCCATCGAGACGGATGCCGAAACCACCGGCGCTGCGATAGGTGAGGATTTTACCAAAGTCAGGCGTGAAGCCGTTTTCAGGATCTTCCGTGGTGATGCGGCATTGGATAGCGTAACCGCTTTTTTCAATCTTGTCCTGGGTAGGCAAGCCGAGCGGTTCTTCGTGGATCTGGTACCCCTGGGCGATGAGGATCTGACTGCGCACGATGTCGATACCAGTGATCTCTTCGGTGACGGTGTGCTCCACCTGAATGCGCGGATTCATCTCGATGAAGAACCACTCGCCTGTCTCGCTATCCACCAGGAACTCGACGGTGCCTGCGTGGGTGTAGTTGACCTCTTTGGCCAGTTTCACCGCAGCATCACAGAGCTCGTCGATGACGCTCTGCTTCACACCATAACTTGGGGCCTGCTCGATCACCTTTTGGTGGCGACGCTGCACGGAGCAGTCGCGCTCATGCAAATGCAGGACGTGACCGTGTTTATCGGCCAGGATCTGTACTTCGATGTGTTTGGCTTTGCCGACAAATCGTTCCAGAAAGACGGAGCCATTGCCAAAAGAACGAAGAGCTTCTGTCTGAGCTTCATCCAGCAACTTCTCCAGATCTTTGGGCTCACGCACCACTCGCATGCCGCGACCACCACCACCAAAGGCGGCTTTGATGATGAGCGGAAAGCCGATACGCTTTCCTGCGGCGATGGCTTCTTTGCGGTCACTGACGGCATCATCCGTGCCTTCAAGGATGGAGACTTTAAGCTTGCGAGCGATGTTACGGGCAGCAGTTTTGTCGCCCATCATGTCGAGGATTTTGGACTCAGGTCCGATGAAGATGATGCCAGCGTCTGCGCAGGCTTGAGCGAAAGCAGGGTTCTCACTGAGGAATCCGTAGCCTGGATGAATCGCGTCCACCCCCTTTTCTTTGGCGATGGTGACGATGCCTTCGATGTCCAGATAAGCTCCAAGTGGGCCTTTGTCTTTATTCAGTTCATAAGCTTCATCCGCCTTGAATCGATGCGGACAAAACCGATCTTCCGCAGCATAGATACCGACGGTTTTCAGCCCAAGCTCCGTGGCTGCTCGCATGACGCGGAAGGCAATCTCTGATCGGTTCGCGACCATCAGCTTCTTGATGGGTCGGATCGTGGAGGTAGTCGTGGTTTTCTTGGGCATGGTGGTTGGTTGGGAAAAGAAAGGCTGGGAAATAAAGAGGACGATTTTCCGCGGCAAACTTGCGTTTGCAAGGCACGTGAACAGGTCAGGGCAAGATTCCGAAGAAAAGACTGTCTGAGACAGCGATCAGTCTAGCGAGCGTCCTTTGGTTTCTGGAGCGAACCAGATGAGGATAATGCCGAGCAGATAAACGCATGAAAGGATGGAGTACGCATTGGCTTCTGTGCCGAAAAGGTTCACTAAATTAGCCAACTGGAGTGATCCAATCGCAGCAATCAGACGACCAAAGTTGAAACAGAACCCTTGGCCTGTAGCACGGACGCTGGTTGGGAAGAGTTCAGGGAAATAGAGGGGGAAGAAACCATAAAACGATGCCGTAAGACCGCCAAGCAGGAACGCACTCAGATAGAACCAGCTGGAAATTTCATTTTGGGTAAAGGGTTGGTTGGTTTTGAAAAAACCAATCGCTGCACCAAGACTGAGCACACAGAGCAGAGTGTAGGTAAATCGGCGGCCTAATTTGTCAGCGACCAGCGGCGTGATCAGGGAGATCAAAATGGCCCCAAGAGCTGTCGCGATGACGGTGTACTCGATGATCGGGAGAGTGCTGCCAGCAGGAAGCAATCCGCTGGCCCATTTAGCCGCTTGCTGAGTGGACCCCCAGGTGCCTAGCAGTGCCACAGAGGCTAGGCCTGCCCCCAAAATAAGATGCTTCAGCACCAAGCTGTGCTCCGTGGTTTTAATCGTCTGAGCCGCAGCTGAGCGCAGCATGTATTGGCGCACAGGATGCAGGTATCCCCACATGGCGACCGCTAGACCAATAATAGTAATCACTGCAGCCAATGGAGCGCCCATGGTTGTCATCGGCGACCAGACATAGATGATGACTAAAGCAGCACAGGCTGCAAGCAAGACCCCCATGAGATCCCAGGTGGCCCAGTGAGATGTTTTGCCAGAAGCCTTCTCCTCCTCCCACTTATGGGACTCCGGCACAAAGATCAGGATGAAGAAATTGATCAGCGCAGGCAGGGCACCACTCACAGCGATGAAGCGCCAGGCGCGATTATGCAGCAAGTAATCAGCCGTGCTTTGATTCAGGCCGATACTACCCAGCATGCCCGTGACTGATTCAATGGAAGCGTTGAGCTTTAAACTAAGAATGCCTGTGAGTAGGAAGCCAATATTTGAAGCAGCGCCAATTAAGCCTGCAATCCAGGCGCGATTTTTTCCAGCCCACAATTCATTCACCAACGCCACACCGAGGGACCACTCACCGCCCATGCCCAGTGAGGCAATAAAACGCAGTCCAGCAAAGTGCCACGCCTCTGTAACAAAGGCACAGAGACCGGTGAAAATGGCAAAGGTAAAGATGGCTAAGGCCATTGCTTTGACACGGCCGATCTTATCTCCCAACCAACCAAAGAGCACGCCGCCAGTAGCAGCTCCGACCAGAAAAACAGCGATGATCACGGTGAACCACTGTCCCTGAACTAACGGCGATGCATTGGGCAGCAAGTCCTGAAGCGCAGGTTTCCCAATGAGAGGGAACAGTCCCATTTCGAAGCCATCAAAGAGCCAGCCTAAAAAGGCAGCGACGAGTGCAGCGATGTAGCCGCGTCTGGCGGCAGGAGAAACGGGGGAGGCAGGTGTGGACATGAGCGGAAAAAACGCAGAACGAGGACAGGATCATTCAAAGAGCGCCAACGATGAAAAGCTTTATCTTCGTTTATTCGCTTGTTTCATGATAAATTACCCGAAAGCCATTCGCCAACTACCTGCACATGCTGAATAGTGCGGACTAACCTGTTCCGATAATGTCCATCCATCATCACCGCCAAGAAGACCAAGACTGGGGAAGAAAAAGTTCCCAGATGGTCATTACACTCGCCTGCCTTATGGTCGTCCTAGCGGGAATGAAGGCCGCTGCCGGTATCATGGTGCCGATGGCCTGTGCCTTTTTCCTTGCTGTGTTGAGCTTCCCTCTTCTGGCCTGGCAGGTGAAGCACCGCATCCCCGGACCTGTGGCTTTAGTCACCACAATGTTGGTGAATTTGGGTTTTGTGGCGGTGCTGGTGACGCTTGCGGTCAGACTGCTCATTAGTTTTAATCGTGACCTGCCACGCTATTTACGCGGATTGCAGACCTACATGAATGAGCTCGCGGCATGGCTGGAGACTAACGGTGTCGAGGGGGCGGCGACGACCATCGGCAGTCTGTTTGATTGGAATAAGGTGATTGGCTACGCAACAAATCAGGATGTGATGAGCACCATCGGCTCTCTTCTCGGCAGCACCTTTGGCACGGTGGCTAGCGTGCTCGCTGGCGTGATCATGATTTTGATTTTGATGATGTTTATCCTGATGGAAGCACAAGGTACGGCGAGTCGGTTGCACAGTGTTCATATTTCGGGTGGGCCCGATTTCAGCGGTCTGCTCAGGAGTGCCAGCGACATTCAAAAGTATCTCGGTGTGAAAACTCTTATCAGTGCTCTGACCGGCGTGCTTGCCGGTGTTTGGTGCTATTTTCTGGATCTGCAATACCCGTTACTTTGGGCTATCTTGGCTTTCTTGTTCAATTACATCCCTGCTGTGGGATCGACGGCAGCTAGCATTCCGGCGATTGTGGAGGCGCTTGTCCAGCACGGCACGGGGGGAGCCATCGGAGTGGCTATCGGCTACATCCTGGTGAATTTCTGCCTGGATAATTTTGTCCAGCCTACGCTTTTGGGTAACCGCTTTGGCATCTCACCCCTCGTTGTTGTTTTATCCGTCATCTTCTGGGGTTGGCTCTGGGGCCCCATCGGCATGTTCCTTGCGGTGCCCCTGACCATGGTCATCAAGGTGTTACTAGACAATAATGAAGAATTTCGCTGGATCTCTGTGGCTATGGCCAAGAAGAAAATCCGCCGAGGCGAAGTGGAGATGGTCGGTTATGACCTCGCGGATGAAG
>JAPLUM010000128.1 GCA_026397605.1 Verrucomicrobiota bacterium
GATACCAAAGAGCGTGATCGTCAGGCAACCAGTTTGGCTTGATGCGATCTCGAAAGACTTTGTTTTCGGTGCGCTTGGGTAGGTCGTTGATCTGGGCTTCCACAGAGGGCACAGAGAGGCACAGAGAGAAGAATAGGAGGGCTGTTTTCATGATTGGGAATCTCCGATACTGCCGATCCCAAATTGAAATGGATCTTTGGAATCTAGAATCAGTGTGATTTCGGCTGTGATAAAAGCGGTGCCGGTGATGGTGGGGATGATGCCATCAGCGGTGGCTTCATAGCTGCCTTCAAAGACACTGCCGATGATGCTTTCCTGCCGCCAGATCTCATTCGGCACCAGTTTCCCATCTGCAGCAAGGCAGGCAAGTTTGGCGCTGGTGCCAGTGCCGCAGGGGGAGCGGTCGTATTCTCCGCCGGGGCAGAGGACGAAGTTGCGGCTGTGATTAGCGGCGTCTGCCGGTGGTGAAAAAAGCTCCACGTGATCGACCTCAGGATACCCAACTGCATGCACAGCATCCCGCATGGCTAAGCTCGCCTGCCTGAGCTGTGAGACATTGCCGAGAGTGAGATCCAGCCCATGATCAGCGACGAGTAGGAACCAGTTCCCGCCCCAGGCGACGTCACCACTGACGGTGCCTAGTTTGACCGCCTTGGCCTGCCGGTAGGAGGTGACATTGCGGATGCTTACTCGGTCATCCTCATGCAGAGTCGCTGTCACTATGCCGACCGTTGTCTGCACGCGGTGCTCCCCAGCCGTGATGCGTCCTAGGTGTTTTAGCGTGATGATGAGACCGATCATGCCATGGCCGCACATGCCGAGTAAGCCGACATTGTTAAAGAACACCACGCTAGCGATACAGCTCAGGTCCGTCGCCTCCTCCAGTAGCGCACCGACGATCACTTCATGTCCGCGTGGCTCACAGATGATGGCTCGGCGATAAATCGCCAGCTCATCTCGTGTGACACCGCCGATGACCACCCGCGTGGGTTCACCTCCCGTATGGGAGTCGATGATTTGGATTCGCTTCATGTGAGGCGGGTTAAACCGTTGGGCGCTTGGCAAAAGCATCGCGGATGATCTTGAGCACCTGCTCACGCTCGGCTCCGGCGATGGGCAGACGGGGCTCGCGCACCCATTCTTTGCCGAGACCTGCCTCTTGGACGATGAGCTTGATGTATTGCACGAAGTGGATGTGTGTATCGAGCTTCATCAATGGCTGTGTCCAGCGATAGAGCGTGCGGGCTTCATCCCATTTTTGAGCTAGGATGAGCTCCCAGAGCTTTAGCCATGGTGCGGAACCAGTGCATCACTTCGGCATTGTCAGCCTTGTAAACCATGGCTGGCATGATCATGAAACCGGAGATGCCTAGCTTTTCACAGTCCTGCATGTAGCGGGCAGCGGACTGCGTGCTCATCTCTGCCACGCCACTGAGAACAGGAATGCGACCGCGTGCGGTCTCGATAGCACATTTGACGATGGCCAGCTTCTCATCGGGTTGAAGGGTCTGATTTTCACCGAGTGATCCGCAGACGATCAAGCCGGAGATGCCGGAGTCGATCAGTACCTCAAAATGCCGCGCCGTTGCTGCGAGATCCAGGGATTGATCTTCATGAAGCTGAGTCGTAGCAGCAGGGAATACGCCGGTCCATTTAGGGTAGTTAGTTGTCATAGTGGACATCATTATCACCACGACTGCACACCTGGTATTGATCGCTTTCAGATGTTACACTGGCAAATTGATCAAATTTCCCAGTTTATCCTGGCTCGGAGAACTCACTCGTGCTTCCAGATTTTGACATCATCGATCAATGCCGCTTTCCCGATGCTAAGGCGAATTTCCTTTTTGGTGGGATGGGCGATACCTTCGCTGGCAAAGCTGCCGATCTCTATCCCATTCACGTTGGCACTCATGGCATCACCTTTGACCGTGAGGCGTAGCGTGTGCCAGTCCTCTGGATTCAGTTTGAGGGGAAAGGACCGGTTCTTTGTCTTGAGCAGCGCTTTTAGTTCGGGGTTGTCCTTGTCCGCGGTGCGGCGCTCTCTGATTTTGAGATCCATACCGCCGGTCTTCATGTCGGTCAGACTGAGATGTCCCTTACCCACCGTCAGGCCACAAAGATGACCTGCATGCACCGTCTTGCAGTCGGGGTCGGCAAACTCGATGCCGATGCCTTCCTCAGCTGGGATCTTGAAGCGAAATTCGACGCAGCCGTTCGTCAATGCTGCGGGATGAAAGAGGACAAGCGCGTGATCAGCGATGGGATCTGTGCCAACGACCAGCGTGCCATCTCTGAGATCCGCCTGTTTTTTGCCAGCCGCACGCCAGGCGCTGTTGGTGGTCCAGCCGTTGCCAATATCTTCTTTGAGAGCGGTGGCCTCATCCCGATTGAAGTCATCGGAAAAAAGAAGAGTGTCTGAGGTCTCGGCATGCAGGCTGCCAATCAGGATGAAGGTGGTAACGAAAAGGCGCATGAAGGTTGAAGGCAATGATTTTTGAGAGTGATCAGTTTTTTGAAATGGGATAGCCCTGCCAGAGCCACTCAAGTGCCTGTGGCAGAATCTGTGGCTTGGCTGGGCCGATACCGTGACCTGCATTCAAGCAATAAAGATATTGGTAGTGGTAGCCTTTCTCTTTGAGTAAAGCGGCCATGTGGTGATTGGCCTCCACCCAGTCATGCATGCCATCACGCATGATGTTGGGATTATAATTATCACGATCACCGACGGCCATCCAGATGCGCAGTGGCTTCACAGGGCTTTCAGGGATGAGCTTGTTGTGAAAGCCCCAGGCACCATCCGGCGTCTCTGGATTAAAGGGCCATTGTTGATTCACAAAAGTGCCGGAAAAAGTGAGCACCCGATGGTAAAGCTCTGGGTGATACCAAGTCATGATGAGCGCTGCCGAGCCACCAGAGCTGTTTCCCATCGTGGCACGACCTTCGGGATCCTTGGTGAGTTTGACGCTGCAATTTTTCTCCACCAGCGGCAGGATTTCGTGCTCAATGAATTCGGCATACAAGCCGGACATGGTGTCATATTCACGCCCGCGTTCATGACCTTGGGCATCACCACCGCCGCTGGAAATGGAGATGGCAATCATCGCTGGTACACGTTTCTGCGCGATGAGGTTGTCCAGCACGTGAGCCAAATTCATGTCAGGTTTGCCCATGCCAGGACCATCATGAGCGACGATGAATGGAGCCGCGCTGCCTGCTGCATATTGAGCTGGCACATAAACGCTGATCGTGCGCTTGTAGTCGATGGGATGTGTCTCGACGATGAGCGTCTTCGGGTTGTTCGGATCGACCGTGCCGAAGACGTCTCGTGCAATGCCTGGATTGAAGAGTTTGCAGTCCTTTGAGTCGATTTGAAACTGCTGCACTTTTCCCTGGGGGACGCCTTCAACAACCTTGGTCTCAGGTGCCGCGACATAGTCTGGGCCAATCAAGAAATCACCATCCACATCCACAGGTGGATTTACCCCCGGCTTACCATCCAGTCGCGTGAACTTCGGGGCTCCAGGTGCATCAAAAGGACGCGCAGGCGGTGTTGGCTTGTCGGGCTTTTTCTCTTTGGTCGCACCGAATGCGCCGGGGGAAAGAATCAGTGAGAGTGAGAGGCAAAGAAGGGTGTGATATTGATAAGACTTCATGGGTTGGTGAATGCAAGACAACGATCCAAAATGGAACTCCTGTCCTCGGCCTCGATTTTAGTTCGCGGATTTTCTTTTGGATGTTGGTGGCACTTGGCAACGAGCATCAATGACGATGCTTTCTAGACTGAATGATCCTTGGCTCAAGTCTTTAGCCTGACTACAAAGCCTACTTGCAGCCCGATTCATGGAATCGTCGCTGTCTTCTAGACTTCCTGGTTCGGGAGTCCATGCCACGACATACAGGCCATGAGTCCACCCTTCATGCTGTCGCGGTTTCAGGTAGCGGTCTAGGAGCTGGGTCTTCATGGCTGTGGCACGTTCTTTTGCGTTTCCCTTGCGGAGTTTTTTGACTTCTATCACGAGACAGAGTGGCATGCTCTGTATGTCATGGGGCACCACTTGGACGAGAATGTCGGTACGGTCATCGTCCGCGAGCTTGACCTCCAATTCAGCTAACACATCGAGATCGACTTTGAGCCATTCACGCATCTCCTGAGAAACGAACTTCTCGGGTTTGGACTTGGCTGAGTGGTGGTCCCACAATCGGTGCCAGTCTCCAGATCTGAGCCTGGCTTCCCAACGCTGCAAACTCTCGACTACAGCCTGGAGAAGTTCGTCTGCGTTGCGGGCGAGACGTGCATGAGGCTGTGAGGTGAGCTGGAAAAAGGTTTCAGGTTTGAGGTGCTGCCATGCCTCGCCAGCGCGGGCTTGGGCGGCTTGGTGGCGATTCCAGTTTAGTGTTCTCAAGCGATCTGCGGCTTGCTCGGGGCTATCTTGTGCATGTGCTGTTGGGATTTCTAGCTCGACACCTCTCGACTGGGCAGCGGAAGTGATTGTGTTACGGAAGTCGAGGGCATAATCAATTCCTGTCACCGCAGAAGACTCGAAACTGTTTTTTCGGCGCTGCTTTATGGTAGGGAATGCTTGCCAAACGCTATCGCCCAGCTCTTTGAGGGCGTAATCCGGCCACAGACTGAAATCCATTTTTGTCGTGATGGAATCCATTGTGCGAGTGGCAAAAAACACGGCATCGCGAAGCAAACTTGTGTCAGCGAGATGACTCCTGACTTCATCCGCCATGCGTCCATGGGTCAGGATGGAGCAGGAACCAAGAAGGGCAGCTTTTGCCTCATGCGTTTCGATTGACGCAAACTTTTGCAACCAGTCGGAGCCAAGTGAAAGGGCTTGTGGTTCTGCAAAGGCAATGAGAGCACGAAACATGTTTGAAAAGCCCTCGGGCTGGACTGACTCTTCTGAGAGGATGCGAGACAGCCGCAGGCTGAGTTCTGGATACCAATGGTCTTTGAAGCCCCGCAGCTCGCCAAGAGAGCCTTTGGCGAGGTAACGCCTGCGGAGGATCTGCTCGAAGGCATCGGCAAACTCGGACGGAAACAGCTCGGCGAATCGCTGATTGCTCAGTCCCTCGGGAGGCTCTCCAAGGCCGCCGTCTGACAGGTTGCTGACGAACAATGTCAGCCAATGCTCGGCAATGGCTTTTCTGATGTCTCCAGGCTGGTCGAGTTCCTTCAGGCACGCAGACAATGCGAACAGGCCGTTGATGCCTTCGTTGATGTCTTGGGCATTTACTCCCGGAGATTGGAGAAGATAGCGGCTGGCGGCATCACGCATCCAATCCTCGCCTGCGCTGATCTTTTGCTCAGGACCAAACGAGACAGACCAACCTCCACTACCATGCACACGCGCCGCAAGCAGGCGCAAGACGACAGGCCAGATAATCTCTCCTTCCTGATGGGCCTTTTCGCAGGCTGAAGCCTGGTCTTGAAGCCTCTTTTGGAATGCGGCTTCTCTTTGGGCCTGCCGGTGTGAAGAATGATCCAGTTCATTCTGCTGCTTGGTGTCTTGGGCTGCAATTTCCCGTTTGAAAGCCTCGTCGAAGGTTTCTCCCGGCTGAGGAGCGGGCATGCGCTCCCTCAAGAAGGAACTTTTCGCCACAATGGCGTTGAACTTCACGGCAAGCGGCCCACTGAGATCGACCTGACGGAGTAGATTGCCTATGACGAGTGCATATCGCCATTCTTCTTCATCATGTGCCGCAAGAAGCTCATCAAGACACCACTCGAAATCGGAAGTGGAAACAAGCCACTCCGCAGCCCACACCCACTCACGCTTTGTGTTCTTTTCGTATCCTGGATGCTGAATCAGCATCTGTGTGATTTGGTGACGTAGTGCTGGGTCGTTGAATGGCGGCTTGTCTGAATCCCAAACATTTTTGAGGCCGTGGTGTGGACGACGATGATGCACGACACATTGATGCCAGTAATCCACAAAAGCTGAAGCTACCTCCGGGCGACCAAAGTGCTCTACGGCGAGCTTCAATGCCGTCTGGTTGAGCTTTTCAGCAAAAGACAATGAGTCATGGATGACGTCGGGTTGTTCGCTGAGTTTGGCGAAGACAGCGGGCAAGTCGTCTGCGGTCATTTGCTCGTGAATTTCGCCAGCAATCATGTCGTAAAACCCATAGACCTCGAAGCTGCTACTTCGGCTCGGAACGATCCATGTGAGGACATCGCGAACCGGAACCTTCGACGACTGTGTCACAAGAATTTCGAGCGCCGCACCGAGAAGCGTGCCGTGAGCGTCGATGGCGGTCTCGCCGCGAAGTACGGCTTTCCAATGCTCATCATAGTCTTCGCGTGCCAGATGGTGAAGTGCTCCGGCGATGTTGAATTGGAGGCGGTCTTTGGTGCTTGGATAACGAACTTTCGACGTGGCTTCCAACAATGCTTCAATGATCTCTTCGCGTTCCGATCTCGGCAGGCAGGCGGCGTCAAGGCGCAGCAGGACGAGCGGATCGTATGCCAGCACGAGCTGGCGAAATGTTGGATCAAAACGGGCCAGCCATGCGGCGACGGCGCGCAGCACAGGAAAGACGCGCCATGCGCCATCGACTTCTGAGCCGAAAAGCATGCGATGCTTTTCCACCGGCAGCTTTTGCGCGGCTAACCAGTCAGCAGCTAGCCATTCCTGATGCACCTGACTTTGGAAAACCCAGGCTTTTCGGTCTCTGAGTAGGCGCAGGAGGCTGCTGTGATGCACAAGATCATCCAGATCGGCGAGTTCGAGGGGGCGGCGGGCTGACAACCATAACTCGTCGCTGTGAATGAGGTCGCGGAGGGTGATGTCCTCGCTGTTGACGCTGGTTTGCAGGCTGAGGCTTGGCCTGCCGCTCCAGATCATGATAGCGGCCACACGACCTGCCACGCGCTGCCGCCACTGTGCGTCCTTGACTGATTTTTCCCAGCGCGGCGAGTCATCAGGCGAGTCGGTGAGCATGCAGTGCCGTTGCACTTGGTCTTCAATGGCATCGCCGTGAGAAGTGGAGAGAGTTTTGCAGCCTGATTTTTCAAAACTGTCCATCAAGCCAAGGAATCCCTGCGGCCAGCAGGCGACCGAAACTAGGTGACGGTCGTGCATTTGCCGCCAGAAATCATTTGCCGTGGTCTCGCCGTAGGTGGCAGTCAAGGTGCCGGTGGCATCACCACGACGAAGTGGGCAGAGGATCAGCTTCTTCGAGCTGTCATTCGGCCAAAGGCCGGCTAGCTCTTGAATCTGTGCCTCGGGCCAGTCGGACCAGCGGCACGATATGGCCAGATGGTAGAGTGGGCGCCCCTGCTCAGGGTCTGTGTTACGGCGAAGCCAGCGACTGAGTTGTGGGAGGAAATTGCGATTTTGCAGCAGTGCCTCGTCGAGGCCGTCGATTAGGATGCGCAAGCCTTTGACTGGCGGACCTGGGGGCAGACGGGATGCGATGAAGTCGCCTGGATTGGCTGTGCCCATTTCTTTGGCTTCGAAAAACAGATTGGGATTGCCGAGCCAACCAAACCTCTCAGCAAAAGCCAGATCGTGACTTTTCCCAGAGCCTGGCCGCCCCAGAAGCAGCAAAAAAGGCACATCCTCGAATGACTGAAGAGGGGCAATGCCCGGTAGGGCACGATCCAGGCGGCCCAGGTCGGTGCCGTCATCAAGAATCTCCAGAAAGGAATCGTCCACCGAACGGTCCTGCTCCCACGAGGATTGGGGCAGCCACAAGCGAACCCAAGATTGAGTGGGCGGCTTCTTCGTGTTGGAAATGACGTTCGACATTCGCGATTCGCGAATATAGTAACGCATTCCGCTTCATGCTCAAGCCTCACGACATTGTTATTGCCCTAAAGCTCCTCCAAGCCACCGAGGAGTCTGTGCCGACCTATGCCGAGCTGGCAAGTGCATTGAAAATGAGTGCTTCCGAGGCGCATTCGTCCGTGGCGCGTGGACTGGAGGCAGGACTGCTGCGTAAGCCGCTACTGGAATCCACGAGAACGATGCCCATTCCTGTGCGTGCTGCATTGGCGGAGTTTTTGGTGTCCGGGGTGAAGTTTGTCTGGCCTGCGGTGCGGGGACCAGTCACGCGGGGAATTCCCACAGCCGGGAGCCTGCCCACCGTGGCTTCGCTTCTGGGCATGCCGCAGCCTGAGCTGCCGCTTGTTTGGCCATATGCGGAGGGGACGCTGCGCGGGGAGTCGGTGGAGCCGCTATATCCGCGAGCGGCGGCGGTGGTGGCGGGAGATGCTGCTTTGCATGAGTGGCTGGCCTTGATTGACATCCTGCGACTCAAAACCGGGCGTGAGGCCGCTCTGGCCGCCGCCGCCATCC
>JAPLUM010000235.1 GCA_026397605.1 Verrucomicrobiota bacterium
AGCCTCACCGAAACAAGGCAACCATATTCCGCAAACACCAACAGCATCGGCTACAAGCGTCGCTGAGCTTTGACGGCATTTGTAAGCACTGGCCAGAGACTTTCACCATCAAGCCCATCAGGCTTTGGAATAGATGCAGCGTCACAGAGCGTCGGGAACCAATCCGCAAAGTAACTTGGCATATCACTCACAGCTCCCGCAGCAATTCGTCCCGGCATGCGCGCAATCATCGGCACACGAATACCACCTTCATAGACGCTGCCTTTGTAACCGCGTAGATCGGCGGTGCTGTTAAAGAACTTCGGATCAGCTCCACCAATGTGGAAATGCGTTCCTTTAGGACCTTCATGCGTGGCACCATTGTCACTGGTGAAAATAACCAGCGTATTCTCGACCACGCCAGCTTTCTCCAGCGCTGCCATCACGCGGCCTACATAGCCATCCAAATCAGAAATCATGGCCGCATAGCCTGCACGCGGACGTGGATGCGGTAAATAACCACTCTCTCCGCGATAGACTTCCGTGTCCCATTCCACTGGGAATTTCTCCACAGATTCACGCGGTGGATGCATCGCAACATGCGGCTCAATGAAGGGTAAATAGAGGAAAAAAGGACCCTTTGAATGATCAGTGATAAACTTCTCAGCCTCGGCCACCATAAGCTTCGGCGCATAGATCTCGCCAATCCAGTCCTCCATCTTCACGTCTCCCTCAGGCTGCTTGGCAGAGCCAGGGATCGGCTTAGCATTCAGGGTCACCTTTTCAGCATTCCTCCAGAGATGAGATGGATAAAAGCTGTGAGCTAATGACTGGCAATTGTAGCCAAAGAATAGATCAAACCCTTTTAGACTCGGATCGCCTGAGCTGCCTACAGGACCCAGTCCCCACTTGACCGAGATGCTTACCCGTCATGAGCACACAGCGTGAAGGAGCACAGACCGGAGCGCCACTGTAGTGCTGTGTGAATCGAGTCCCTTGTTTGGCTAACAGATCCAGATTCGGTGTCGGAATCTTCTTTTGCCCATAGCAGCCCAACTCCGCCCAGCCCAGATCATCTGCGATGATGAAGACGACATTGGGTGCTGCAGAAGAAGAGACCAAAGACCAGGCCAACCAAAAACTAAGAGCCAAAAAGGCGGTTCTTTTCATGAGTATCAAGGATCGGTGAGATTAGGAGCCCAAACATCATCTTTGAGCTCGGGCGTTATGCCATCTGCGGGAAAGGTCGATTTAGCAGCAGCGCGAGTTTGAACAGACAACTCAGCCACAGTGGCTGCATGCTCGGCTTTATCAGCTAAATTGGTGAGTTCCTTCGGATCATTATCATGATCATAGAGTTCACGTCCCTCAGTGCCTTCATCCCACTCGGTGTAGCGCCAGCGCGGAGTCCGCAAACTGTAGCCAAAGAAACGCTTACCTTTGTCCCCTTTGGCAGGTGCAGCACCCTGACGATTAAAATTACCACCGCGAACCACCTGAGTGAGTGCCCATCCGCGACCAAGCACGTCGGCATCCTTTAACATGGGAACAAGACTCTGACCTTGGATGTTAGCCGGCGCTTTGACTCCGGCTAACTCAGTGAGTGTCGGGAACAGATCCAAATGACTCACTGGCGACTTCGCGACGGTGCCCTGCCCCTTCGCCCCAGGTGCTACAATGAGCAGTGGTACGCGGGAGCTGCCTTCAAAGAGGCTCTGCTTTTGCCACAGTCCATGCTCACCCATATGATAACCGTGATCACTGGTGAAAACGATGATCGTGTTATCCGAAAGACCTAGTTTATCCAATGAATCAACCACGCGTCCGACCTGTGCATCCATGAAGCTAATGCTGGCATAATAAGCCTGCAAGCACTGGCGACGAAGATCATCCGTGAGCTTGTCCTGCTCTTTTTTGTAACTCCCCAAAGCTGCCGCAGGCAGATCTGCCTGATCTTCAGTCACTCCTTGGACCACCGGCATCTCGGCTTCAGGATAGTAACCATAGTAGGGGACTTTCGGCGCCACATAGGGCGTGTGGGGTCGGAAGAAACCCACAGCCAAGAAGAAAGGACGCTGCTTCTGCTTGGCACAACGTTCCAGCACCCATTCAGCCTCTGCTGCCATCATGGCGTCCGTATGATGTTCGTCACTTTCAGGTGAAGCATACCAGCTCAGAGTTCCGCCAAATTGGCCAGGTGTCAGAGTGAAGATTTTAGACTCTTCCTTCAGGCGATCCACCCCGGCAGGATTGATTTCGAGTTCCCAAGACCCAGGATCATCATGACCATTGGTGCCGATGGAGTTAGGCACATTGTAATGATACAATTTCCCAATACGGGCAGCAAAATAGCCCTGCTGACGAAACGCCTGCGATAAACTGAGTTGCTTGGGAATCGTCTGACGGAAGATTTGCGCATTGCTGAGAATGCCCGTGCTATTGGGGTAAAGCCCAGTCAGCATCGAGTTCCGGCTCGGCCCGCAAAGAGGGAAAGTGCAGTAAGCACGCTCAAACTTCACTCCACGCGCTGCAAGTTTGTCGATGTTGGGCGTCTTTGCACGAACATCGCCATAGCAGCCGAGGTAGTTATTCAAATCATCCGCGATCAGAAATAGGACATTCGGCTGTGCAGAAAATGAGGAGTGAGGAATGATGCTCGAGGCAGCTAATAAGAATGGGAGTAAGAGGTATTTCATGGAGATCACTACTGTGCAGAGGACTTGTTCTTCTTTGGCTTTTTACCTTTGCCTGCGGCAGGCTTTACGGATGGACTGATATTGGCCATGAGGCGTGGCACATAGCTGTCGAAGCGGCCATCCGGCGAAGGCCCATTAGGCTTCATCGCAGCAATCATCTCGCGTAGCGGCGATGCCTTTTCACCGAGAGCTTCAACAGCTGCGAGAGCTGCCATGGAAGTCAGTACACCATTGGTCTCAGGCGGCGCAAGTTTGCCCAGTGTTTCCAGCGCTGGCCCAAGATCCGCGCTGTCGCCATACATTCCCAAAGCCTGAGCGGCTACGATTCGCACATCATTTGAATCATCCGCGAGCGCTTTGTTTAAAACAGCCTTGTTTTGTTTCACTGCCGATTCACCGCGCATATGCAACCCGAGCACAGCCCAAAAGCGGATGGCGCTATCGGGATCATTCATGAGCTTCAACAAGGAGGGCACTGCCGCCGGATCTAAATTTGAGGCTAGATCAGCTGCGGAGTATACCTGGTCCCAGGGATACTTCGCTGAATCTTTAGCCATATCATAGGGAGACTTGTTTTCAGAACGCCTGTGCATTTCCTGCTCTGGGAGAAGGCCCACATCCCTCACGCTCATCATGTGATTTTTGAGAGCCTCGCGCATTTCCGCAAATAAACATAGCGGCCATCTGTGACGCTACGCACGAGATCCATGCGCTCATCCATACGTCCACGTTCACCGAAAATGAAGGACTGTGGCTCTGTTTGATGCGGGCCAGCGAAGGCGTGGCCTTGCATCCACTCAGGCGGTTTGATACCAATGATGCTCAAGAGAGTGGGTGCTAGATCGACAAAGCTGACCAACCGATCCGACTTTCCGCCACTGCTGTATTCTTTTGGCGCTAAGTGCTCCCATTTTTTTGGGAAGTAAACCACCATAGGAACATGCAGTCCCGAGTTTGACGGCCAGCGCTTGCTTCTTGGCATACCACTGCC
>JAPLUM010000119.1 GCA_026397605.1 Verrucomicrobiota bacterium
CGTCCGGAAAGCCTGGAGACTCCATCTCAAAGAAAGCCTCCAGCTCCTGCTCGCCCGTGATGAACTCATCGAGTCCATCCCCGAATGTGAGGCCCCCATGGGCTCCATGAAGGTTTCCGACCTCGTCTGCGAAGCCAAGCCTCTTTTGGCAGAAAACATCGGCGGACTCCCCGTCGGCATGTTAGGCCGCATGTACCGCTCCTTCCCCGCCGCTTTCCCAGAAGGCGTCTGGATCGCTGAGATCCTCAATCACCTCACCCGCACCGGTGGCCGCGCCGTCGCCGAGATCGCCACCGTGCTGGATGCCAATGGCGAGCTAGAAGTCCTCTCCGAGTTCCTCAAAAAAGCCGTTCGTAACCGCACTCTCAGCTCAGACCTCCTCATCTGGATCTGCAAAGAGCGCAAAGGCCTCGCCAAATCCGTCTTCAGCATCGACCTTGGCAACGCCATCCTGGATGCCGTCGAAGACGACCACGTGCAGGGCGGACCTAAGCGCACCGGACGCCTCAGCGACCAGCTTTCCTCCGATAAAAACCTCATCCAGGAACTCGTCGAAGAAACCGACAGCGAGTCCCTCCGCCACTTTGCCAAGCGTCTCATCTCCACCTCCGTGCTGGACGAGCTCACCCGCCGCTCCTTGCTGGCCCGAGTCATCAAAGCACGCCCAGAAATGGAAGCGCTCATGGAAGAAAACGCTGAAGCCCGTGAAGACAACAGCCTGATCGCCTCCTGGGATAGCCTGGAGAAGAAAAAGGCCGAGTTAGACGACCTCGTGAACGTCAAGATCCCGCACAACAAGAGCGAGATCCAGATCGCCCGTGACGAAGGTGACCTTCGTGAAAACGGTGGTTACAAAGCCGCCCGTGACCAGCAGTCCGTGCTCAATCGCATGAAAGACCAGCTCGAGCGTGAAGTCGGCCTCGCCCGCGGCACCGACTTCGCCGGAGCCCCGACCGATAAAGTCGGCATCGGCACCATCGTGGACTTCAAGTATCTCGACGACAAATCAGAAGAGACCTACACCATCCTCGGTGCCTGGGACGGCGATACCGAAAAGAACATCGTTTCCTACCTCTCCGAGATCGCCAAAGCCCTCATCGGCAAAGCCCCAGGAGAAGAGGCCGACCTGCCAACCGACAGCGGTGCCACCCGCCGCGTCACCATCGTCGCCATCCGCGCCTTCAATCCAACCGCAGCGTAAACACTCGCCGCGTATTTCAAAAAACCAGCAGAGCCCCTGTGGCCCTGCTGGTTTCTTTTTTGACACTTGAGCTTGGCACAGAACTTGATCTTATAGCGACGCATGCCCTCCCCTTATAAACTCCTTTTCGTCTGCATGGGTAACATCTGCCGTTCACCTGCGGCAGAGGGCGTGATGCAAAAAATGGTCACCGACAACGGATTAGACTCCCAGGTTCACATCGACTCTGCAGGCACTGGCGGTTGGCATAGTGGAGCCCGGGCCGACCACCGCATGAGGGCTGCCGCCACCGCTAGGGGTTATGATCTCACCAGCATGGCCCGCCAGGTCAAAGAGACTGACCTCGCCGAGTTCGATCTCGTCCTCGTCATGGATCAGCAGAATCACCGCGACCTGCGTGCCTTTGACCGCGAGCATCTGCATGACGCCAAAGTGCATTTCTTCTGTGAATACTGCACCCAGCACGACACCAAGGAAGTTCCCGATCCCTATTACGGCGGGGAGCAAGGCTTTGAAAACGTCCTGAATCTTCTTGAAGACGGCTGCGCAGGCCTGCTAAAACATGTGCAAACCACCCTCGCTACGCGTCAGGCCTAGCCCCATTTTTGATCGAATCACCTCATGGAATGGCTCACCGACACTTGGCAAACCATCGTTCACACCGTTGAAGCGGTGCCCTATCAGCTGCTAAGCGTCTGGTTACTCACTGGCAGCCTTTTGCTAGTTGGCCTTATCGGTTCCGTGGTGCCGCTGCTACCAGGTCCCTTCCTGATCTTCATCGCTGGCATCCTGCATTCCTTTTTGTTACCCAGCGCAGGCATGAGCTGGCAGGGGATTGTCATTCTCTGCCTACTGTTAGTCTTAGCCTACTTCGTCGATCTCGCCGCGGGTGCCATGGGCGCGCGCTGGTTCGGTGCCAGCCGCTGGGGAATCGCCGGAGTCTTCGTCGGTGGCCTCATCGGTCTCTTCTTTGCCCCCATCGGCTTCATCGTCGGCCCCTTGGCAGGTGGCCTGCTCTTTGAGCTGATCTTCGCCAAAAAACGCATGGCCCCCGCCGTGAAAAGCACCTGGGGCACCCTCCTCGGCACCGGACTCGGCCTCATCGTCCGCGTCTTCGTCAGCCTAGCCATGATTGTCACCGTACTCGTCGATCTGCTGTATTAACCTCCCGACTAACTTGGTGTTTTTCCTAGCAAAAGTTACTCCAGCTTCCACACTTCAGCGCAGCGGAGTTCGGTTACTCCCGACTAACTTGACTGGGGTTTACGCTGCGAGCCGTTTACAGTTGTTGAGGCTCGCTTCGCGAACGTTGACAGTTGTTTACAGTCGTTTCTCAGAAGGGGCTATCGGAATCGGTTTTCATCGAACAACCGTGAACAATCGTCAACCACTGTAAACCATCGTCAACTACTGGTGTGCCCCCAAGTGACTCCCTTTCCCACATCCCACGAACCGTAGATTGTCTGCTCCTTCTCAATCCGATGCAGTGAAAACAGCCGCCGAAATCTGCGTCAATCAAGTTCCCATCTGTGGATAAACTCTTCTTGAAATCTCTGCGGACTCACGCCTCAGGGGCTAGAAGCCTGTGTGCCTCATAAAGATCAACGGCTGCTTGCTGTCTCAGTTCCAGGGTGTTTTTCAGGCCAATTTTCAGTTCGATTCGGTGAGTCATCGTATCGATTGATCCGACGGAAAGGCCCATCTTTTCAGCGATCGAGGTTTGCTTCATGCTGGTGCCCAAGAGCTTATACAACTGCTGTTCCCGCACCGACAATGCCTTTTGGTTAGACTGTTTTTTACTCTTTGTCGGTTCACTCATCGCCTGTCCCAGCAGTTCAGCATTTGCCTTAGTGACAGAAATTTTGCCAGCCGTCGTGCCGATCAGTGCGGATAAGACGTCCTCGATCGAATCGCCAATGGAAATCACGGCTCGGGCCCCATTGCGCAGGGCCAAAGTCACACTTGCCGCATCATGAAAGTAACCATAAGCAACAGGCGCGGCCTTGGGCTTATGAGCAGCCAACTCTTTCAGAAAGCTATAACCAATGCCACCTTCAATCTCCACAGTCACGATCACGAGATCCACGTCTTGTTTGGCCAAGTTTTGGCGCGCCTGTTCCACCGTGCCGACCTCAGCACAAACGGTCATTTCAGAATGGATGCCAATCATCTGAGAAAGCCCAAAACGCACCACTGGCTGAGGCACGACAAGGAGAATTTTTTTATCAATTGAGGATTCCATAGGGGCCTGAGGAAATGAAATAGAGCGCGCCAAGTCAAGAATGTCTTCCGTTTTGGGCGTTCTTGTTTAATCAAAATAACTTAAGTCGTTGGTATTCAGGAATGATCTCAAAATCCTTGTCGGGGATTCTACCACAAAAAATTGTAGTTTTACCTGACATGACAAAATTAAAATATTGCGGTGTTATGAGCGGCGATGAAACCACCAGCCACATCACCTCAGCTTCCATCTGGCAAATGCCCAGTGCCAAGCTATGAGTTAGACTTAATGCTGGCTCAAAAAGCATGGAGGATAGGCTTCCAGCCTGTCATCAGACCGAGTCGCTCCGCCTATTCCACGTTTACCAGTCCAACAGCGACCCCTGCCTTAACAGAGTGCATTCAAACGTCTTCGCAAGCATCAGAAGACCGCTCAGCATCCCAAGAAAATCTTGAGAAAGCCACTCCGAAAGGCCCAGTCTCTGATATTTGCTTCTGCACGCAGGCTGTAGACTTCCTTCCTCGACATGCTGCAAATCCAGGTCGATCTCGGAGACAGCAAAGGCTTCGTCGATCTCGCCTACGACACCACCCCCAACTACATCGACACCGCCGCCCACTCCACCGCCCTCACCAAATGGAAATACCGCGCCATCTACCGCCTCGAAAAATCCCAAGTCGGCCTCTGGAGCGCTGAAGTCAGCGTCGTGGTCGGTGGGTAGCCGGGGAAGCATTTAACGCCAAATTCTAACTCAATTGATGAAAATAAATCTTGTCATTTAGACTCATTA
The DNA here is from genome assembly GCA_026397605.1 of Verrucomicrobiota bacterium. Lineage (GTDB taxonomy): Bacteria > Verrucomicrobiota > Verrucomicrobiia > Verrucomicrobiales > Verrucomicrobiaceae > Prosthecobacter. The sequence continues at coordinate 4,213 of JAPLUM010000119.1, forward strand.
TATAGCAAATTCACTACGTTCAAAAAATAATCAGATTAAATGCGTTTAATTTAGATCAAAAGAAAAGCGCAACTCACCTAGCATGAAAACTTCTCTATTTCTCTCTCTCTCTTTCTCTGAGCACCAGGCATCAAAGCAAGGCCCAGCTCACTTGGCCATCAAACTAAGCCTACGCTTTTTAAATCATCTATTGCTCCTTATGGTAGGATGGGGGGCCTGCATGACTGGGCAAATTCAGGCTCAAGATAATTTCACTTATATCAATAGCCAAAGCGCCCTGCGTGTCTCTTTGAGTGTTCCTAGTGGAGCTTCTAATTTACAGCCATCGTGGCCAGCAGAGGTGGTCGCCACAGTGGTTAATGAGTCTTGGGATACTTAACTGAATCCAGATACGGGAGATCTGGATGTGCGGAATTTTAACTCTCATGCTGCAATCAATGCTGTGGTGGATTTTGTGTTCACTAATGAAAGCGCCAATGCTTCCATGACGACCACAAGCATGACGTCTGATTCCCAAGGCACAGCTTCAACTTGGGTTACCCTCACGAGCGGTCAAGTCACCCTTCAGGCCACGGCATCTTCTGATGGTTCCTCTTCCATTAGCACGATCGATCTTTCGCTCGTCGCCCCGGATCCGGAGGAGTGGACCTACAGCCACAGTGAGACGGTCATCTCGGCTTCATTGCAGATGGAGGGCTCCGAAAATGGCCTCACATTAAGCTACTATGATTCCAGGAATATCCTGGCCACCGTCACCGCTACCACGACTGAAATTTGGACCAGTAATTACGGCAATACTGAGCCTCGAAGCGTTTCTCAAGCTCCTGCCAATGGGGCTCAGTTAAATTGGACAGTCACTTCTGGCGGTGGTTGGTTTAGCTACACGCCTACGGTGGAAACAGACAGCAGTGGTCAAGGCAGCGCTTCCTTCGTCATGGGATCATCAGATGCCAACATTCTGGTCGATGTCGTTTATGCCGGTAGTTACAACACGAATGCCACAATCCAAATAGCTCTGCATCAGGAAGATACAGGCACAGAAGTTTGGACCTATTCACACACGGAGTCCACGACGAATGCCAGCATCACTACCGCCAATGGGGAGGACATGTCCGCCTTAGTTCCAGGTCAGAACTACAATTTTAGAATCGCCTTCAATTACCAGTCTTGGGAAGTTTGGACCAGTAACTATGGCAACCAGTGGATTGGCAATGATTCGTCTGGCCCCGCCACAGGCATTCCGGTCTCATTATCTTTAACTAGCAATGGCAACACCTACTGGCTGAATACAAATTTCAGCTACACAGATGCCAACGGCAGCGTCGAAACCAGCGGCACCATGCCCGACTATGCAGCTGAGCTACAGGCTCAATATCAATTCAATGGCAGTGACGCCTGGGCCACCCAAAATCTTTACCCCTTATTTACTCCGCCGCCCCCTGAAGAGTGGAGCCTCTCCCAAACGGAGAGCCAATACAATGTCTCAACCGAGTTACTTGAGACTGTCGGTAGTGAAGGGTTGATTCCCAATCAACTTTATAACGTCCGCGTTACATTGACTCAAAGCACAAGCGAAACTTGGGTGAGTGACTGGGGCAATTCGTACACCACAGATTGGGTTACGACAGCAGTGCCAAATGCTGAACTCAGCATGGACTTCAGCGAACCTGTAATCCCTACTGAAAATGTTGCTTCTCCAAGCACAAATCAAGAGGGTAACTTCGTGCAAGGCTTTCTTGTGAACCCAAATACCCTTGGGAGTAATGGGCTGGCAATCACCGGCACCCAATTGACGGTTTCATTTCCAAATCTAGAAGTTCCGCCGCAGAATACTTACTTCGGAATTCCCAATACCGTTGAAGAAACCTGGGAGATTGCCAGCGCCAGCACCCTGCTCACTCCCATGGTTGAGATTTGGGACGTCGAAGCCTCAGCCGGTGTTGTGACTTCAGAACTTATTCCCGGAAAGATCTATCGTGCTATCGTCACAGTTCAAGCAGAGCGGACAGAAAATTGGGTCAGTTCTTATAGCAATATCCGCACCGAAAACTATCCAGCTGCTCCGGCAGTTAGTGCTCAAGTCAGCATGTCTTATGGCGGCGGTGCTTTGTCGATCTCAGAGGCCGAAACAAATGAAGCTGGCCAGGTAACGACAGATTTTACGATGGCGGCAAATGGAGTCTTTTTTTCGGTCGATGCTACCTATGCAGATACCTCAGTCAACTTGTGGACAAACTTGGATTTGCTCCCAGAGGTATGGGCTCTAGATCGCAACGACACCACCTTGACCCTCGGCCAATCCTTCGCCCCCGGTTCCGATTCCGGGAGTTTGGAGTCTGACGGCAGCTACACCTTGATCAATGACGTCAGCTTCACCAATACGCAAATCTGGAAGAGTAACTATGGCAATGAGGAGCCTCGTAATTACACCAGCGGCGTGGCCAATGGAGCCATCGTGACGCTCACTTCACCCAATGGAGTCGTTACTTTGAGCACAAATTACGGCTCTACGAACTCTTATGGTCAAATGCTCAGTTCATTCACCATGTCAAATAACAGTTCTGTGATTGACTACAGCGTTAAGTTTTTGAGCGGTAGCCTCACAGGTTCAATGCCACTGAACTTGGGCGAAAGCCTTGTTTACGGAACTGTGATGGGCGGTGGCGGTGGCGGTGGTGGTGGTGGTGACGGTGACGGTGGCGGTGGCGGTGGCGGTGGCGGTGGCATAGATATCACTGGCGGCGGCACAACGACTGGCAGCGGCACAACGACTGGTGGCGGTGGTGGCATAGATATCACTGGCGGCGGCACAACGACTGGTGGCGGTGGTGGCATTGATATCACCGGCGGCGGCACAACGACTGGTGGAGGCACAACGACTGGCGGCGGTGGAGGCACGATTACGACCGTTGTACCGCCAGCCTTCATCAAAGACCGCGACGAAGCTAAGCTTGAATTAGAGACCAGCCGAAATTTTAATGGAAGCCTATCACATACAGTCACCTATATCACTTGGGAGGTCTGGGATAATGGGACTGTTGAGGAAATTCGCAACCGTGCAGAGTCTCCTGCGATTGATGCCACAGTGAGAGCAGATTGGTCTGACGTACCTTTTACAAAAGCGGAAATCGAGCTTCAAGGTATTTCTGATGCCGATTTAGTGTTCTTCGGCATGACACGCACTACAATCCAAAGTGCAACCGGGGCAAATTCTCCTTCAAATAATTATGTAGCTTTGGATGGCTTTGATTATGGCAGGTTTAGCGCAAGCTTTAGAGGTCTAACTGCGACATCAATTCTAGCTTCAAGAGTATTTGCTGACACCGGCAACGACAACGGCACCGGCACCGATACCGATACCACATACAGTTACGTTTCCACCGAGAACTCAATTTCACTGGACTCTTCTTATGACAGTGAGGCTAAAAAGTTTCATCATGAAGTGACGCTTCATAGTCGCGATAAATGGGTAAGCGAGAGCGGGGGCACCGATTACCGTAATGAACGAACTGCCAATGGTATTAGCGCAGCAATAAGTAGTACATCTGTTGAAGATACGTCCGGTGCTGCCAAAGTTACTACCTATACTTTCACTGCAACCTACGGCGAAGCTAAAGCGACATCAACAGTGAGAGTTACCGAGGAAGACGAAGACGAAGATGGAAACAATGCTACAGAGAACGACGCCAGCAAAGAAGACAAGGAAGATGAAGGCACATGGGAGCCTGAATCTGTGAAGATAGAATGCTCTCTAAATTCAGCAGCAAGCGCACAAGAAAAACCCAAAGTTATATTGACTTGGCAAGAACGTCGAAAATACAATAAAGATTCTACTAGTTATGTTGTTACTAGCTTCAAACATCTTTCTTGGGTGTTAGATCGCGGAAGCTTGACTTCTGGGGGCGACATCGCTGGTGGTGGCGGGAAAATCTTTTTGGGAGCCGCTAGTTGGGGAGCACTTGATGTTAATAAGCCAAAGCCGAGTTATATTGACTCAATTCAATGTGCAGATGGACGGTTTTGTGAGCCTGGGACATTCGCATTGCCTGAGATTGTGAGTGTTGATTGGGGACGTAAAGACATGTTGGGTTATGGCGTAGATGTCGAAGGAAATTGTGTCGGAATGGATTTCACGCTTAACATACGTGGGGAAACTTGGATCGTTAAGTACACGGCACCTACTTCGGGGTCTAAGACTAAATGATAGGTAATCAACCGTTTATTATTATGAGATCTAGATCATGGATGTGGTTAGTATTTGCAATCTCTGTAGCCTTGGTCTTTTTGAATTCTAGGCGATCCAAACCCAATGGCACCTCAGAGATCACGGCTGACATCGCAATATTAAACAGTGGTTTATCGGAGCTTACTGCTATGAAGTTTCGTCAAGCACTTGATCGGCACTTTCCAATAACTGAATTGATAGACGAACCAAGCAATAGCCTTCACAAGGACCAACTTCGCCAAATTGTACAGAGGGGGGACACATCAGGCCCCGCAATGGCAATCACTTCCTCGTTTTGTAGATATTTAGAGGTAGTCTTGCCTTTTGATTGTGCTCAAACAGAAAAAAACATCTTCTGTGCATACATCGAGACACTGCTCAAGCTTCACTTTGAGTCACCCGAAGAGGAGGCTTATACTACCCTGCTCCGAATGATAATCGATGACACTTGGCTTGATTGGGTTATACCGAAGGCAAGTTGGGATGAAACAAAGAGTACCTGGGTTAACTCGGAGCTTTATCAATATCTACAAAAAAAGAAACTTCCAAAATCTACAGCTTTGCGCATCCGAATTTTATATGCAGAAAGCTATAAAAGAAAATATGAAATAATTGATTAAATATAGAGCCACTTGCAAAACCCCAAAAAAGTCAGGGCTTACGCATGGACAACATTGAATGACAGAGTAATGAGGTGGACCCCGAAATTCGGGCCAGTAGTGAAGTTATGCGATTATAGTGGTTACAGTCTTGGGGAGCACCCAAAAAGACCAAAACCTAATGAAAGCCAAACGTAAAAGACACGATGCCCAGTTCAAAGCCCGAGTGG
>JAPLUM010000543.1 GCA_026397605.1 Verrucomicrobiota bacterium
ATGGGTGCATCAGCAGGTTATGGCCTACGATGTCATTTTAGGTCAGCATGGAAAGGCGTTTCAGGTTGCTTCTGAAAAGAGCCTGACCAAAGGAGAACGGGTGTCTGCTCCGGCAAAGTCAGGCACTCCTGAGGAGGCTGAGGCACCTCATGCAGAGGCTTCGCTTGAAGCTCAGATAAAGGAGCTGCTTCTGGGCTATGATGAGCGCACCGCCATGGAGATCGCGAAAAAGTTCACTGTCGAAGAATTAGAATCTGCTCTGGCCTTAGTTTCTGCCGCGCCAAAAGGCCAAGATCGCAAGTCTTTGCGAAAGGTGCTGTACATTGCTTGGGCTGAGCTAGATCCCCATGCTGCATGGAGGGCAATCTTGGTAGATCCACTGGATGAAAATGAAGGGCTTCTGCTGAGTGCGATTGCGGGCCTATTGGTCAAAACCGATCCTTTAGGGGCGATTGATTCTGCCATGAGCCTCCGCGCTGGAAAGCGGCGTTCTGCGGCGATGAATAAGGTGTTTGAAAACTGGAGTAAAAATGATGTCTCCGCTGCTGTGGCTTACACGAATGCGCATCCTGAAATGCAGATTGAGTTGCTTTCGTTTTCGCAAGGCTTGGAGAATCTCGCTAACGTAGATCCGTTGAAGGCAGCGAATTTGGCGCTTTCAATCAAAGGATTGGAGAGCCGTAGCAGTATCCTCTCAGGTCTGATGCAGGCTTGGGTGGAGCGCGATCCTGCGGCTGCTTTCAAATGGGCTGAGGCACTATCAAACACAGAACTTCGAGAAGACACCACCGCTTTTGCCGTCAAAGCCTGGGCCAAGTCTGATCCAAAGGCGGCGCTGAATTATGCTCAAGGTCTCACGGATGGCGATACTCGTATCAAATCATTCAGCAGTGCATGGAACGATTGGTTATATGACAGCCCTGAGGCTGCTATCTCTTACCTACGTACCATAACAGATGAGAAACTGCTAGGAACGGTCAGAGGTCATATTTCAAGCTATGCGGGGAGTTTGAGCTCCAAGGATCGTCTTACACTTCTTGCCCTGGTTCCCGAAAGTCAGACCAAGCAACAAATTTATAGCAGCACCGCTTCAAGTCTCACATGGGAGGGACAGTTTAACGAAGCTTTGGTCATGCTGAATTCCATGTCGGACTCGAGTGGTCGTGATCGGCAGGTCACTCAATTCGCCCAAACCTGGGCCAAAGAGGACTTCGCCGCAGCTACCGCCTGGCTAAAAATACAGCCCGATTCGTCAGATCGCGATCTAGCTCTGACTGGCTATTCGTTTGCTCTGGCAGCCACCGACCCTGCGGCTGCCATCCAGTGGGTGAACAGCATTCCCGATAAGGCAGTGCGAAGAGACGCTCAGAAACTCATCGCCTTTCGTTGGTATCAGACGGATCCAGCCCAAACGGAGGCCTGGATGACTGGCTCCAGTGGTTTTTCAGAGAAAGACATCGAGTTTGTCCGCTTCAAAGCCAAAGTTCCAGGTGATTACTTGCCGCTCACCCCCACGGTGGGGCAGCGCCGGTAGCCGTAGTTTGAGTCGAATCATCGTCAGCTTTCCTTGAGATGGACCTTCAGGGTGGCGGGCTAAAGCCCGAACTGCATACGCCCCAGGCCGATGAAAGGCGGGACGCCTATCTTCCGCAAACAACGGCAAACTACCGCCAACGATTGTAAACCATAGCAAACGGTTCCCGTTCAACGCACTTGATATTCTCCAGCGACGATCTTCACTTTGGGCACTTGGCGTTTGTCCTCAAATATGTGGTAGGCGGGTTGGAGGGTTTTCCAGAAAGGGTGGTGGGGATCTTTGGTGGCGGCTTGCAGCCGCTCTGGGCTCATGCGGAAAGGGAAGACGTGGGTGGGAACTGTGGATTGCCCTTCACTGAGGGCAGCCTGGATGATGAGGTAGATTTCTTCGATGCAGGGGTCGGTCATGGCTAGGCAGCCGATGCTGACATTGCTGCCATGAATCATGATGAAGCTGCCGGTGCAGCCATGATGCAGGTCATAGGCATTCGGGTAGCCGATGTTCATGGCCAAATGATAGCTGCTGGCAGGATTGAGCTGCTTTGGGGTGATGGCATAAAAGCCTTCAGGAACTTGGCGGTCGCCTTCTTTAAGCTTGGGGCCGAGTTGGCCTGAAGCTGCGGCGATGGGGTAGCTGCGGAAGAGTTGCCAGCTTTGATCAGCGGCTTGCAGCCAGAGTTCAAGCTCGCGGCTTTCTTTGAAGGCGCGCAGGTAGGCTGGGGCACCGAGCTTGAGGCCAACTTTTTGAAGCTCTTGTTTCAGGGTGGGTTGCACACGCTGTTCGAGGTCGGTCAAGCGATCTGCGGCGGGCAGAGTTTTCCAAGTGCTGGGTTCTGGTGGAACAGGGTAGGGGAGTGAAAGAGGCGTCATGCTGGCGGTGAGTGTGCTGAGGGCAGGTAGGCCGAAGCAGTCAGCACAACCTGCGCTGCTGCCACGCATGAACCACGTGCCAGCCCAGACGAGTAGGCTAATGAGGCAGATGGGCAGGATGACTTTTGCCATGATGAACTAGGCGCTGAGCTGAGCGATGAAGCGCTGGAAAAAGGCGGCGCCGTCGATGAGGTCCTGGGTGGCGATGAATTCGTCCTTCGTGTGTGCCTGGGCGATGCTGCCGGGGCCGATGGCGATGGCTGGGGTGCCTGCAATGGCGAGGAAGGCGGCATCACAAAACCAAGGTGCGCCGGTGAGGGCGGCCCCACAGCGGATGAGTTGCTGGACGAAGTGATTCTCAGCGTCGGTGTTTAAAGGGTAGGTTTCTGGCAGAGGTGTGATGGTGGCGCTGGGGTCGATGCTTTGAACGAAGTCGCAGAGTGCTCTGAGGGCACCGACTGAGTCGTTCAGGCCTGGTGTGGTGCGCATGTCCACTCGCAGTGTGCAGTGATCGGCGACGATGTTGGATCGGGTGCCGCCACGGATCATGCCGAGATTGATGGTGCTGGTGCCGAGCCACTCATCGTCTCCACCGAGGGTGATGAGCTGTTTGCGAAAGCTGCTGTCCAGCGCCTGGACGATAGCGGCCATTTTGACAATGGCGTTCACTCCGCGCTCAGGAGTGGCCCCATGCACGGCGACTCCGTGGGTGTGGATGTCTGCCCAAAGGCAGCCTTTATGTTTGAATACGGTCTTTAGTGAGGTGGGCTCGCCAATGATGGCAAAGTCGTAGGGTCCGTGATGGGCGGCGAAGTGCTGGGAACCGAGTTGGGCGCTCTCTTCAGACATGAAGCCCGCGAAATGGATCTCGACAGGCAGGGCGGGGATGAGGCTGTGCATCTCATAGAGCGCCCAGAGCATGGCGGCCATGGGGCCCTTGGTATCACTAGCGCCACGCCCCCAGAGGCAGCCGTCGCGGATCTCGCCACTGAAGGGTTCAATGGTCATGCCGCCGACGCTGACGGTATCTGTGTGGGGGGCGAAGACGATGCGTGGTTTTTTTTTGCC
>JAPLUM010000554.1 GCA_026397605.1 Verrucomicrobiota bacterium
TTAACATGAACCGATTCGTGTCTCTCCCTATGCTCTTGATTTCATTGTCTTGTACTTTTGCGGGCACAATTCAGCCGATTGAGGCAGGGAAGGTGAAGTGGGGGCGTGATTTGGAGGTAGCGTTGGCTACGAGTGAGGAATCGGGAAAGCCAGTGTTTGCCCTTTTTCAGGAAATCCCAGGCTGTGCGGGTTGTCAGCAGTTTGGACGGGACGTGCTGTCGAATCCTTTGTTGGTAGAGGCGATTGAGTCTGAGTTCACGCCTCTACTCATTCATAATAATAAGGGTGGTAAGGATGCGGAGGTGCTGCAGCGCTTCGGTGAGCCTGCTTGGAACTACCAAGTCGTGCGTTTCCTCGATGCCAATGCGAAGGACATCATTCCACGGAAAGATCAGGTCTGGGACACGGGCGGAATCGCCCAGCGGATGATCGCGACATTGATAAAGGCGAAACGGCCTGTGCCGGAGTATTTGTCGGTGCTGGCGAGCGAGCATTCTGCTGGTTTGAAGCAGGCGGTGTTTGCGATGTATTGTTTTTGGACGGGCGAGATGGAACTGGGTAAAATCGAAGGCGTGATCAACACGGAGGCTGGTTTCATGAGCGGACGTGAGGTGACGGCGGTGAGCTATGAACCTGCGGTCATTTCGTTGCCTCAATTGATCGCGGCAGCAGAAAAGGTGAAGTGCGCCAACGCAGTCTGGGTGCCTGCGGCAGATCTGGAGATGGCCAAGGCATCTCGTTTGTCGATTGGCACGATTTCAGGTTATCAAGCGGCTCCGGCGAGTGATCAGAAGAAGCAACTCGGCGGCACAGCGGCTGAGAAGCTCACGCTTTCGGCGGCGCAGGCGACGAAGGTGAATGCTTGGATTCGTAGCGATGCCCAAAAGACGTTAAGTTTCCTAGCGCCTTCTCAGCGAGATGCTTTGCGTACCGACTGACGCACAAACTCGCAGAATTTTTCTCCCGCAGGTGTGACATCGCCTTTCACCGCGCGGCAGAGACCAACATCGATCTCGACCTGCGAGTCATGCAGTGGCCGCATGACCAAACGAGTGCCGATGGTGCTTTTCATGACTTTGGAAAGGATGGCCACACCTTGCCCGCCCTCTAGCTCGGTGATCAGACTGCTAGCGCTGTCACACTCAGCGGCGATGTCTGGCAGCTTGGTCTCTGAAGAAAAGATTTGATCCAGCAAGTGATGATAGTCGGAGTAGTCATCACGGCGCAGGACGATGAGCTTTTGATCCAGCAGCTGCCGCACGCTGACTTGGCGTAGCTTTTTAAATGGATGATCATGGGCGCAGGCCACCATCATGGGATAGCTCAACAACGGCTCAAAGAGGAGACCGGTGATGTTTTCCTCCAGCGGTCGTACCATCAGCGCCAGCTCCAGTGTGCCATCACGCAGGCCAGCGGCCATCTCATCGCCCGACATGTCATGCAGCTTCACCATGACACGCGGAACTTTGCTGCGGAATGCGGCCAGGGCTTTGGGTAGCACCTCAGTGCTGGGTGTGGGCGCGTAGCCGACATGCAGCGTGCCGTATTCACCCCGCGACAAAGCGCGCACCTTTTCTACCGCTGAGTCTGTCGCGGTCAGAATGGACTGCGCTTCGGCAAGGAAAAGCTTTCCCTCAGCTGTCAGTGTGACGCCACGTGGCCCGCGTGTCAGTAGATCCACACCGATCTCATCTTCCAGGTCCTGAATCTGCCGGCTTAATGCAGGCTGTGCCACGCGCAAGGCAGCAGCGGCCTTGGTAAAGTTCAGCGTCTCGGCCACGCGAGTGAAGTATCGAAGATGTCTGAGTTCCATGTCTCAGTTAGCAATGCCTTAAAAGCATCGCTGCGCAAGCAACAGGGTATTGGGCAGCTACCTGGAGATGCGGCATGAATAGCGGCGTCACATCAAACAACGCTGACAAATCAAACAAAACCCCCATCAACATCCTCATGAAAACATTCGAAAACAAAGTCGTCCTCATCACAGGAGCCACCAGCGGCATCGGCAAAGCCAGCGCCCTCGCCTTGGGTAAGGCAGGGGCCAAAGTCATCGTCAGTGGTCGCCGTGAAGCAGAAGGCCAAGCCGTCGTCGCGGAAATCAAAGCTGCTGGCGGAGAAGCCACTTTCATTCAGGTGGATGTCACCCAGGAATCGCAAGTCCAAGCGCTCGTCGAAAAGACAGTCGCCACATACGGACGCCTGGACGTGGCCTTTAACAACGCTGGCGTCGAGGTCATGGGCCCGACCACAGACGCCACCGAAGCCGACTACCGCAAAGCCTTTGACACCAATGTCTGGGGCGTGCTCGCCAGCATGAAATACGAAATCCCCGCCATGCTCAAATCAGGCGGCGGCTCCATCATCAACACCAGCAGCATCGCCGGTCAGATTGGCTTAGCGGGCGCTAGTATCTATGTGGCGACCAAACACGCCGTGGAAGGTCTCACCAAAAGCGCCGCCTTGGAAGTTTCCAAACTCGGCATTCGCATCAACGCCGTCGCTCCAGCTGCCATCGAAACGGAAATGTTCACGCGCTTCACTGGTGGCAATGAAGACGCCATCAACTACATGCGCAGCATGCATCCGATTGGTCGCTCTGGACAGCCTCGCGAAATCGCTGATCCCGTTCTCTTCCTCGCCAGCGATGCAGCGTCCTTCATCACCGGCACCTCCCTCGCCGTCGATGGCGGCTGGATGGCTCAGTAAAAGAAGACAAAACAGTGTCGGCGGCATGGCTTGGCTATGTCCGCCGCCACTGCAGCTTTGCGTCAGGCATAGGTTCCGAGATAATCGTGAACACAGTTCACAGCCAGCGCCCCATCACCGACGGCGAAGGCGACGCGCTTGGCGGTGCTGGATCGGCAGTCGCCTGCGACGAAAAGTCCGGGCATGGAGGTCTCCAGCGTACAGGGTTGGCGTGTGGTGAGTGGCCAGGAGCCGCAGTTCGCAGATTCCGCTCCCGCCAGCAGAAAGCCTTTGGCATCTTTGCAGATCTCATCTCCCAGAAAATCTGTGCAAGGTGTGGCTCCGATGAAAATGAAGATGCCAGCACTTGTTTCGATGGTGGTCTGGCCCGTAATGGTGTTTTCGAGATGCACCTTTTCTAACTGATCGACGCCCTCAATAGCACGCAGCTCATGATGCATTCGCAAATGAATGCGTGGGTTTACCTCGACACGCTCAGAGAGATAAGACGACATGCTTTTTCGGAGATCGCCGCCCCGCACGATCAGATTCACATGGTCGGAAAAACGGGACAGATACATGGCCGCCTGACCGGCAGAGTTTCCCGCTCCGATGATGTGTACGGGCTGATGCTCACAGAGCAGCGCTTCGACCTGTGTTGCTGAATAATAGACCCCAGCTCCACGCAGCTCAGGCAAGCCGCGCACACGTAGATTTCGATAGCTGACCCCTGTGGCGACAATGGCCGTGCGGGTGCGGATGGTGCTGCCGTCGTCGGTGGTGATCGAGAGTAAATCGTCTGCACCGCGCTGCACATTCATGACGGAAACTGGAGCGGAAAACGTAGCGCCAAATTTTAGCGCCTGCACATAGCTGCGCATGGCCAGATCACGCCCTGAGATACCAGCTGGAAAGCCAACGAAGTTCTCGATACGTGAACTTGATCCCGCCTGACCACCTGGGCCTAAACGATCCAACACGAGAGTTCTTAATCCCTCTGAGGCTGCATAAACCGCCGCGCCAAGACCCGCTGGCCCACTGCCAATGATGACCGTGTCAAAAACTTCATCCTCAATCACATGAGCAATGCCGATGCGAGTGGCCAGCTCTCTCACCGTAGGATTCTGGAGCAAAACTTCATGTCCCCAAGCAATCGCAGGATAGTCAACGACAGCCGGCTTCATGCAGTTGATCAAGTCCAAGTGAGATGAGTCCGCGCTGTCAATCCAACGATGTGCGACACCATTGCGATGCATGAACTCGCGTAGTCGCAACGTCGCCGGATCATGGCGATCCCCGATGACGCGAAGACCCTCAAAACCTGTGATGTCCATCAACTCACGGCGGCGCAAAATGGCATTGATCCACTTCTCATTGAGAACGGCAGAGCGCACTAGCAGACGGCGGACTTGCTCCACTGTGAGGCGGATGACTTCCAGCGTTTCCAAAACGCGGCAAGAAGCGATGGCAGGCCGCCCGAGGAAAAGATTGATGTCGCCGAGCATGCTACCGGGTCCGTGCTGCACGATCACTCGCACAGTTTCACAGGAAGTGTCCAGAATCTCCACTCGGCCACTTACGATGACAAAGAAGTCCACGGGGCGCTGCCCCACACTGAAAAGCATCTCTCCCGCCGCGTGAGTTTCCGTGCTGCCGCAGGCCCGTGCGAGAATGATGTCCTCGCCGATCAAAGTCGGAAAAGCATCCGACTCACGAGCGATGTCAGCGGGAGAAATCAAGGGTGTCACGGCGGTGGTGTTTCGGTTCATCGTTCGTTTTGGAGCTTATTCCAATTACCAAGACAGCTTCTCGCCATCGCGAAAGAAGCCACCGCTTGGTCCATCGCCAGGCAGCATCGCAGCCCATACGATGCTTGCCGCGCCTTCAGCGACGGGGCGTGCCCCTTGCGCTTCGCCACCGGGATAAGTCGCGGTCCAGCCAGGACACACGGCGTTAATGAGAATGCCGCTGTCCTTTAATTCGGACGCCAGCTTCACGGTCAGTGCCGTCAGAGCCGTCTTGGAAATGGAATACGCTGGGGCAGCACCACCCATCTTTGTCAGGCCAAAACCGATCTCACTCTCAAATGCTCCAGCCCCGCTCGACACATTCACGATTCGCGCGTGAGAGCTTTTGCGGAGTAACGGCAGCATCGCCTGGATGACACGCCACGCACCGATGAGGTTCATCTCCAAAGTCTCACGCACATAGTCCATGGCGACGGTGGTGGTCAGACTATCCGTGTCAAAATTTCCGCCAGCGTTGTTCACGAGCACATCGAGCCGTCCAAATTTCCGTGCAATGGTTTCTGCGGCCTCCATCACAGAGTCATGGCTACCTGTTTCCAGCGCGAGTGGATGAACCGTTTGTGTTGCAGAGCTGAGTTCCTGCGCAGCTTGGGTGACTTTCTCAAAGTCGCGTCCGCTCAGGATCACCGTGTAGCCGTGCATGGCGAGTTGGCGACAGACTTCAAGGCCGAGGCCGCGATTGGCACCCGTGACGAGGGCAATTGGATTCGTATTCATGGCAACAGAGAATGGAGTGACTTTTTTGATTTGAAGACATTGAGCAAAGAATCTTCGCCTAACGGATTGATGCAATACGAACCTGAATCAAGGCTGGGTCACTCGAAGGCTGAGAAAATAAAAATCAGCGATGAGGTAAGACATCGGCGGCACATCGCATCCAACCCTTGAAGACCGATCACAGCTCACAAGCAGCCGTGCGGTTCTCGAATACAAACAAAACCCAAGACTATGATCCGCATCCAACCCATCAGTAACGACACCACCTGTGAAAAGCAGCAAGCCATTCTCACCACGGTCAAGAAGGCCATGGGCGGCGTCCCAAACCTCATCTCCACCATGGCGCAATCGCCAGCCGTCGCCAATGCCTATCTCGGCTTCAGCCAAGCTCTTTCACAAGGCTCGCTGCCTGCGAAGCTACGCGAAAGTCTTGCCCTTGTCGTCGGCGAGGCAAACTCCTGCAACTACTGCCTATCGGCGCATACCATGCTGGGTGGTAAAGCGGGGCTTAGCGAGTCAGACATCATGCAAGCACGCTGCGCTACTGCGGTTGATCCAAAAACAGCGGCAGCTTTAGCCTTTGCCAAGAAGGTCGTCGTTGATCGCGGCATTGTCACCGATGCGGACGTTGCTGGGCTTCGCGCACATGGCTTTGATGATGGCGACATCGCTGAAATCGTTGCCAACGTGGCACTCAATCTCTTCACCAATTATTTCAACCACATTGCAGGCACCGAGATCGATTTCCCTCTCGCCCCAGCGCTGAAAGCCGCTTGATCTAGAGGACTGATTCACCAAACACATTCACATTCTAATTCCAATTTTATGTCACTTCGTTTTGTCACCAAAACCGTTCATTCCTACATCGACTATCCTGTCGCCCTCAGTCTCATGGCCTTGCCTTTTGTGCTTGGGCTTGGAGTCACAAACCCCGCAGCCAAGTGGCTGTCCATCGTCACTGGCATCGCAGCTCTTCTGCTAACCCTGCTTACCGATCACCAGACCGGCGTGATCCGCGTCATCCCTTACAGTGTCCATGTAGCGGTAGATCGGCTGGTCGGACTGACCTTTCTAGCGGCTCCGTTTGCGCTCGGCTTTACTGGTCTTGATGCCATTTATTACTGGGCCAATGCGGCTGCGGTGCTTGCCGTCACTTTTCTGCTCAATGCGCCGGAAGTAACCACGCGCCCTTTTTCAGCGCAAACATCCCATTGATACGAGGATAAGGGGAGTTACTTTTGACCTCATTAACGCATGTCACCTGTGACTCTAGACTGGCCCACCCGACTCTCACCAACTTGTATCGAACGTGATGCAGCGCTGGTGGAGTTGCGAGTGCTCTTGATCAAAGGTCTGCACACCGGACTGTCCGGTCGTGCAGGGGCAGATGAGGGATTCATCGAAGATGTGGCGCAGATGTCCTTAGTGCGCATTTTGGATCATCTGCACACCTTTGAAGGACGCAGTACTTTCATCACTTGGGCGCTGGCCATCGCGCTACGTGTCGCCTTCATCGAGCTGCGCCGAAAGCGCTGGAATAATGTCTCGCTAGACGAGCTGAAAGAACGCAATCCTGACCTCAACGATGCCACGGACCCTTCACCCGATCCTCAGCAACAAGCCTCACGCGCCAGCCTGATCCAGCTCATGCACCGCCTCATTCAAAGCGAACTCACGCCCCTCCAGCGCGATGTTTTGCTGGCCGAACTCAATGGCATGCCGCAGGACGAAATCGCCACGCAGCTCGGGCGTACCCGCAACACCATCTACAAACTCGGCCATGATGCCCGCCGTGCTTTAAAACAAGCCTTTGAAAACGCCGGTTACTCGGTCGCAGATATGCTCAGTGTTTTCACCGAAACCTCCCCCCAGTCACACCCATGAGCTTTACCTCAGAACAAATCGACGGCCTCATGAGCCTGATCGGCATCACTCGTGAGAGTGAACTGAACTGCAATGAATGCCTGCACCACGTCGCCGAATTTGCCGAATGCGAACTCACCGGCAAACACATCCCCGAAGCCCTCGAAGCCGTTCGCCATCACCTCACGCTCTGCCTTGAGTGCAAAGAGGAATACGATGAACTCATGAAAGTGCTACGCTCAATGGGACCAGCGGCATGAACGCTCTGCTTGCTCGCATCCGCGCCTGCACCGAGTGCGCCGCCCATTTGCCGCACGGCGCACGCCCCGTCATCCAAGCTCACCCCGAGGCCCGCATCCTCATCATCGGCCAAGCGCCCGGAGCGCGGGTCCACGCCAGCGGCATCCCTTGGGACGACCCCAGCGGCAAACAACTCCGCTCGTGGCTCGGAATTGATGACGCGACGTTCTACGATGCCACCAAAATCGCCCTCATGCCCATGGGCTTTTGTTATCCTGGCAAAGGCAAGACTGGCGACCTGCCACCGCGCCCCGAGTGCGCTCCGCTCTGGCATGACAAGGTATTGAAACTCCTCCCCAACATCCGCCTCACCTTGCTCATCGGCCAACACGCCCAGCGCCACTACCTCGGTGAAGCCGCTGGAGAGAACCTCACCGAAACCGTGCGCTCTTTCCGCAGTCATCTGCCACGCTACCTGCCATTGCCGCATCCATCCCCGCGTAATCGATTTTGGATGATTAAAAATGCCTGGTTTGAAACGGAATTGATTCCCGTGTTACAGAAAGCAGTGGATGCTGCTTTGAAATGATCGTGGCAAAGCCCCTTGCCCGATTTCTAACGTCTCATCTGCACCTTACTCGCCGTCGAATGGCGGCGGCGGGCATGGCAATGGCTGTGTCCACCGACACTGAGTCAAGTATGCGCTGCTTCTGCACGTCACTCCATGATCATGTTGAGTTGCAAAGCATCGATAATAACAAAACCTTCGGTGCCTTTGTTGCTGATGACGATCCTCGTTTCGCCATCGGCAGAGAGCTGGATCACACCAGCGCTGCGAAAGGCTGCACCAGCAGGGAGTGGCTGAGTTTGATCAAAGCTGAGCGTGAACTTTTCACCGCTACTTTCGATGCTGATGGGCACCTGCTTGGCGCGTGTCTCGTGGGCTGAGTAGGCCATGCGTAGTTCGTATTTGCCCGACTTTGGCACTTTAAAACGGAAGGTGGCAGTGGAGTGGCCGTCGCCGCGCTTATCGTCATGAACATAGCCGCTATTGATGTAAGGTTTGAAGCTTGCAGAGTGCTTCCATTCGCCTTCGAGCTTGGCGTCCGTGTCATCGAGGATGATGCCCTGAAGCGTTTTAGGATCGATGCCGCCTTTAACCTCGGGCTGGACATCCGATAGCACGGGAAGATCGAGCACTTGCTTCTGCGCGAGCAATCGCTCACGCAGCGCAGGATAAGGCAGCTTTTGCACGGCCACGTTTTGTTTGGCACTCAAAGCGGCAGCAATACCTGCGCTCTGTCCGAGGATCATCCAGGTAGGCTCCACGCGGATGGATGAAATGCCGACGTGCGTGCAAGAAAGAGCGATGGGCACGAGCAGATTCGTGCATTCAGAGGACTTGGGCGTGATGGCTCGATACGGGATGTGATATGGGTAACCATGCTTACGCTCGGCCATGCGCATCGGCATGATGGTGCCTTCATTGATCACAAACTCGGAGGTGCCCACACGCTGGCAGTCGTGGGAGTCGATGGGGAAAGACGACACCACGATGGCATCCTCTTTTTCCGGCTGGGTGATGATGTCCTTTTGCGAAATGACGTATTCGCCAATCATGCGGCGACCTTCACGCACATAGAGCTGGGGTGACCAATGGCCGTAGTCGGGAAACTCATCGCGGCAGAGGCCGATCTGGCTGAATTCAGCACGAATCGCGGCGGGGACCGCTGGGTCGGTGCAGAGGAAGTGATGCATTTCCAACGTGTATTGCTTGTGCGCTTCCCAGATCTTAGCTCGACCAGCCTCATCTGCCTCGCTCCAGCCATTGCAGGCTCCGACGAGTCCCATCGAGAACTGTTTTCCGATGCCGTTATTCGCGTCAAATTTGTTCCCTGGCAGCGGATAGAGATCCCATGGCGAAGTCGGCCGTTTTTCCTGAGCGAAGTAACGCCGCACGACTTCGAACCGCGCTGGATCATAGTTCGCGGGCTGCGGAAACGGCACGCGGTTAGCGGGGGTTTTCGTCACGCAGAGTCGAAAGCTGTAAACCATGACGTTTTTGTCGCCCTCCTCTTCAGGACCGGCGTCTGTTGTGGTGATTAGCGGTAGCGCTTTCCCATCATCTCCTAGCCCCGAGATTTCAATCTTCTTCTTGGGATACTGCTTCCCCGCGAGCGACTCGCCGAATTCCTTTCGCCCCTCGCGACCAATCGTCCAGCTCACACCCGCAGCGGCCATCAAATCACCTTCGTAAGTGCCGTCGATGAATATTTTCGCCTCAAACTCATCGCTGCTTGTGAGGAGCTTCGAGATGCGTGTCTTTTCTTTCGTCACTGATTTGATCACCTGTTTCGTCATCACTTTTACGCCCGCTTCATTCAGCATCGCCTGCGTGATCTTTGCGGCGACATGTGGCTCATAGGTCCAGTGTGTGTTGTCCTTTACGCTGACCTTGTATGGCAGCGTCACGCCGCGCTTCACATAGTCCGCTTCAATCCGGCTGTGCCATTCATCAAAGAGTCCCATCACCGTGCTGCGGACCGTTTGATTCGAATCGGAAAAACAAAGCCCCCCTGTATTCACGCCGCCGACATGCGCCGTCGGTTCTAACAGGATAACAGAAGCACCCTCACGGGCTGCAGCAATAGCAGCACAAAAACCACCCGGCGTAGCACCATAGACGATGACGTCAGCTTCTGTTGCCCCATGGGCGATTGAACTGAAGGCAAATAGTAGAGCGGCGAGTCGTATCATAGTGGTTAGTAGATACAGTCATTACTGACGACATCTTGGACAT
>JAPLUM010000446.1 GCA_026397605.1 Verrucomicrobiota bacterium
ATTCTTCGATCCCAAGCGGCTTATCTTGGAATTGCAGGAGGATTTCTTGTTCCGTGCCAATCTTCATATTGGCGCGATAATGGCGCGATAATGGCGCGGTTCAAGTTATTTCTACTATTTTGGCGCGATTATCCCAATTTATGGCGCGATAATGGCGCGATTCAGGAAAACGATTTCCTGAGGTGGCTTGGAAGGATGCCGAGAGCCTCACGGTATTTAGCAACGGTTCTACGGGCTACTTTAATCCCTTGTTTATCAAGCAGTTTAGCGAGCTTATCGTCGCTGAGTGGCTTGTTCTTGGGCTCAGTTTTGATGAGGTCGGCAATGGCGTTTTTGACGCTGGTGTTGCTGAGATCTTCGCCGGAGTCGGTTTTGACGCCATGGCTAAAGAAGAATTTGAGCTCAAAGACGCCATGTGGCGTGGCCATGTATTTGCCAGAAATGGCGCGACTGACCGTGGTCTCATGCACGCCGACTTCATCGGCTACTTGCGCCATATTGAGTGGGCGCAGTTGGCTAGTGCCGATATCCAAGAATTCTTGCTGGTGAGCCAAGATCTTGACGGCTATTTTGTGAATCGTTTGCTGGCGCTGCTGGATACTGCGGATGAGAAATTTACCGCTGCGGATTTTATCCCGAATGTAGTTCCGCACTTCGGTGCTGCTATCCGCCTGGCCAAGCATGTCTTTATATGCATTGCTTAATCGCAGATGGGGCAATTCATCGCCATTCA
The DNA here is from genome assembly GCA_026397605.1 of Verrucomicrobiota bacterium. GTDB lineage: Bacteria > Verrucomicrobiota > Verrucomicrobiia > Verrucomicrobiales > Verrucomicrobiaceae > Prosthecobacter. The sequence goes on from JAPLUM010000446.1 coordinate 734, forward strand.
TCACGGGCACCCATTCACCAGCCTGACGCTCGACAATGATGTCTGGATTGACGTAGTTATTTGAACTCACACTGAATCGCGAAGCAGGGCGCGGGTCCAGAGTGCTGATAAAGTCGGCAGCGCGGGAGATCTGCTCGATCGGCATGCCTAGTTTCCTGGCCAAGATCGGGTAGCGCTTGTTGGCCAAATCTTCCAAATACATGTCCACGAGTCGATAGGCTAAACTTTGCCGCTTGCTCAGACGATCTAGCTGAATCAGCAGGCACTCTCGGAGATCCTCAGACCCGACTCCGACGGGGTCAAAGGTAATGAGGCTTGCCTTGGCTTCATGCAGGTCATCGACTGGAATGCCGTGTTGAAGGCTCAGCTCTTCGATCGTGCTGTGAAGAAAGCCACGATCATCGATGCTACCAATAAGAAACTCGAGATTCTTGATCAGGACAGGATCCTTAATCTCAGAAGTGCGTAACTGCGTGGTGAGATGCTCCTGCAGAGTCATCGGCACGACGATGGAGTCCATGAGAAATTGCCAGCGCTCCTGATCGTCGGTCCGGCGATTAGGGGACTGCATCATGCTCTGCGCCCAATACTCGCGCCATTCTTCGTCCATTTGGGACATGGAATCAAGTTCATCACGATCAGCGGGGTCTTCCGGAGCAGTATCTTCGAGTGAAACTTCAGGGCTCTCCAATTCCAAGACAGGATTGATATTGATCTCCTGCTGAATGATTTGGCGCAAGTCTAGAGTCGGCGCCTGCAGGATTTGCAAGCTCTGCTGCATCTGCGGGCCGATAGCTAGCTTTTGAGTCTGTGACTGATAGAGTCCTTGGTCGGCCATTGGTGAGTGTGCGGTAACCTTTTCACCGATGGCTCAGGATGCAAGCAAAGATCGGGCCAAGATGGTGATTTATTATTTCTAGAATAGCATTCCAATGGGTTAATCAAAAGCCCACGTTATCCTGAGACAACGTGGGCTTCGGTTTTAGACGGTTATTCAGCGCCAAGGGATCAGTCTAACTGACTTCTGGCAGCTCAAAGCCCGGAGCATATTCCTCTTTGGCCAATTTGTTGGCTTCTTCAGCAAATTCTCCAGTGAATTGCTCGCTAACTGGATCAAACTCGAGCCAAGGCCCAGCGCTGATCTTGTCCACGTTAAGGTCGATTTTGTTATCCACGAGGTTTTGGACGAAGTGCTCGTAAGTCTCCAAACCAGCAGCATCGTTCTTCAGGCGCTCCCTGACGACATCGACGCTCACGTCCTTACCGAGGCGATAAGAGATGTTTGCCAAGTGGGCCAGTGAGGCGGCGTGGAAGCCGTGAGAGACGTGGAGGTTGGAATTGATAAGCTTTCCAGCACGCACGGAGTTGATGAAGTTGACCATGTGGTCTCCGCC
>JAPLUM010000712.1 GCA_026397605.1 Verrucomicrobiota bacterium
CGGTGATGAGCATGACGCCAACGCCTTTCAGGCTCAGCTTGGCAGCGACTCTCAGTGGCAGGTGCGGGAGAGTGGTACGGCCCATGAACCAGCCGGCAAAGAAGCCGACCCACCAGGTGGCTAGGAAGCCGATCTCGGTGACGATCAGGCGCTCGGGCTGGCTTTTATCCAGGTAATGAAACTGATGAAACTTGAACTCGGTGAAGTACTCGTAGCCAATGGTGAAGGTGATCTGATCATGGATGATCCCATAAAGACCGGCAATCACGGAGCCAACGGCACCAAAAACAAACATCCAGCCGAACTGCCGAAGCGTGAAGGTGGGGTAGAGAAGATTCATGGGATTAGCCTAACAGCGCCTCTAGCCGCTTCAAGCTCACGGGTTGGGCTGTGCCGAGTTCCTGGGCGAAGATGGAGACGCGGTATTCTTCAAACAGCCAGCGGAAGGTTTCGTGATTGCTGGGGCGCACTTCATTTTCCCAGCCTCGGAAGTCTTGGATAACCAGCGCTTTGTCAGCATCTTTGGCGGCGTTGTTGGCGGCACGCTCGGCGCGGATGTGGATGGCTTTGAGGTAGCGCGGTAAATGCACCAACTGGGCATGAGGGGTGACGGCCATGACGTTCTGGGGTAGCAGGCGCAAGAGATCCTGATCCATGCCGGGGTAGCGCTTGGGATAGGCCTGGATTTTTTGCCGCCAGTCGTCGCACTGCTTCAAAAGATCACGCACTTTCTGAGTGAGCCCGGGCAGATCCTTCCGCACGGTTTCACAGAGTGCCTGAAAGCGTTTTTCCGTCAGCGGTAAGAGCGGTTCCAGGCGCAAGGCATGGGCTAAGAGGTGCTCCTGTGCCTGCTGGGAAAGTGGGGCGATGGCCGCTGGGGCGGCAGGTGTCGTGGGCAAAGATAACTGAGCTAGACCACTCACAGGCCGCGGTGTCGCTTTCGTCCCGGCATCAAAGCTGCGCAGCTCCTTTTGCAGCCAGGCGATGTCTTTGCCCAAGGCTAGCTCGGCAAGTTTGCGCACGGCTTTGGGACTGGCGACGGCGACTTCTTCAGCTTTGCGAAAGAGACGCAGATCGACCTCGCCATCTCGCTGGAGCAGGCCTGGATAGCCGAGCACGGGCACGCCATGGATCTCTTCGACCAGGATGGTCTCAGGTAAATCCCCAAAGGTCCAGCCTGGAAGATCATACTTCTCCACCCGAGGTAGCAGTTTTTCCCAGGCGTCGGAGCGCTGTTCCTGCTTCTTCACGCTGGCACGGATGCTTTCCAGATCTCGAGTGGCGATCATGGCCTTATTCCCCTGCGCCATGACCTCGACGCGTGGCTTCAGATGCGCGGGCACGCTGTCGGCAGGCCAGTCACAGGCATCGACGGGCACCTGATACACTTGCCGCAGATGTTTGGCGAGGGCTTCCATGAAGTCCGCGCGACCCGGATTAAACTCGCGAGCGATCTTTTTGGCATTGGCCTCGATGGGCATGAGCTGGCGTCTGGTCACCTTTGGCAAAGCCCGCAGCAGGGTGGTGATCAGCTCCTCACGCAGTCCGGGCACCAGCCACTGCACCTGACCGCTGGTCAGAGACTCCGCCAGGGGGAGCGGCACCTGCACGGTCACGCCATCATCTTCCTGGCCGGGTTTGTAGGCGTAGCTGATCGGCAGCACATTGTTCCCCACGTTCGCCTGATCTGGGAACTGCTCCAGATCACTGGAAAGGTCGTCACCACCGGTGAGATCGTCTTCAGCCACGCAGAGGAAATCAGGCTCGGTGCGCACACGCTCATTCACCAGCTTGTTCAGATCATGGATGGACGATACGCCGTGAATGCGCGCCCGATAAAACTCAAAGAGATGCTCCTCAATGGCATAGACGCGACTGCTGCGCACTCGGGTCAGTGCAGCTTCCAGGCGATCCCGCAGCTTTTGATTGTAGCTGAAGAAGCGATGCGGGATCAGCGAGGTGCCTTCGAGTAGGGCACCGCGAATGAAGAGCTGCGTGGCGCCCACGGGATCGATCTTGCCAAAGTCGATGGGTTGACGTTTCACCTCCAGGCCATGGAGAAGCAGGCGCTCTGTAACCAGCACGCGCCCCGCTTTCGCACTCCAATGCGGCTCACTGTAGCGGCGCTCCAGCAGATGCGCGCCCAGTTCGGCGGCCCATTGGGGATCGATCCGCGCCACGGTGCGGGCAAAGAGCTGACTCGTCTGCACGATCTCGCCAGCCACGATCCACAGCGGTTGCTTGGTTTTTTCCTGGCCGGGCTTGGCGTTCTTTTCGCGCCGTTCATAAAGATTGGATCCGGGGAAGATCATCACTTCTCGATTCCCCGAGGCCTTGTAGGCATTGCGCTCCTGGCGCATGGCGATGTCGCCGAGATGACCTGCCACGATGCAGCGATGCAGAGCGATCTCCATGTTGGCGGGCGCAGGTGGTTGCTTGCTATCTCGAAAGGTATCTCGCAACTGCATCCATACGTCTCGCCACTCCGACATGCGGGTGAAGGACAGAAAGTTGGACCGACAAAATTTACGCAGTGCATTCTTACCTCCGCGCTCCTGATCTGGAGCTGCATACCAGATTTTCAGCAGCGCTACGAAATCCGAGTCTGGTGCCGCAAAGGCCTTGTGGGCTGCATTGGCCATCTCTTTCCGTTCCTCGGGTCGCTCCCGTGGATCAGGGATGCTCAGGCCAGCAGCCAGCACCAGCATATCTTCCAGACAGCCCTCTTCCCGGGCCTGGAGTAGCATCCGCCCCAGGGTCGGGTCCAGTGGCAACGCGGCTAGCTCCCGCCCGCGCTCCGTCATCTCATGAGTCTCGTTTAAAGCGCCCAGCTCATGCAGCAGGTCGTAGCCAGCGCGGATGGAGGCGCTCACGGGAGGATTCAGGAAGGGGAAACTTTCGATCTCGCCTAACTTAAAGGCCTTCATCCGCAGGATGACTTCTGCTAGATTGGAGCGCTGAATCTCTGGCTGGGTAAAGCGTGGCCGTTTGTCATAATCATCCTGCGCATACAGTCGGATGCACACGCCATCCTGGACACGACCGGCACGACCCGCGCGCTGATTGGCGCTGCTTTGAGAGATGGCCTCCACAGGCAGGCGCTTCGTCCGCGTGCGCGGATTGTAGCGGCTCATGCGGGCCAAACCGGTATCCACCACATAGCGGATGCGCGGCAGCGTGATGGAGGTCTCAGCCACATTCGTGGCGATGATGACCCGCCGTTTAGCTCCAGGAGAAAAGACCCGCTGCTGCTCGGCGGAGGCCATGCGGCCGAACAAAGCCAAGACCTCAATGCCCGCGCCGAGACGCCCATCCAGAATGTCCCGAGTATCGCGAATGTCCCGCTCCGTGGGCATAAAGACCAACACATCTCCTTCGCTCGTCTCGATCAGCACATCTTCCACGGCATTTACGGTCGCATCCAGATGCGTGGGATCTTCATCACTATCACCGACTGGCAGATAGCGGATGTCCACCGGGTAGAGCCTGCCTGAAACCTCTATAATGGGTGCCCCGTCAAAGTGCGCACTGAAGGCCTCCGTATCGATCGTGGCTGAGGTGACGATGAGTTTGAGCTCGGGTCGCTTCGGCAGCAACGTCTTCAGGTAGCCAAGCAGAAAGTCGATATTGAGGGACCGCTCATGAGCCTCATCCAGGATGAGCATGGAGTAGTTTTTCAGCAGCGGATCACTCTGGATCTCGGCGAGCAAGATGCCATCCGTCATGAACTTCACCTTGGTCTCTCGGCTGGTATCATCGCTGAAACGCATCTTGCAGCCCACCATGCCGCCCCAGCGCACGTTCAGCTCCTCGGCCACGCGATGAGAGACACTCATGGCCGCCACGCGCCGAGGTTGGGTGCAGCCGATTTGTCCACGCGCATCCCCCATCACCTCCAGGCACATCTTGGGGAGCTGCGTCGTCTTTCCTGACCCCGTCTCGCCAGCCAAAATCACCACCTGATGGCCACGAATCGCCGCCAGGATGTCCTCGCGACGTGAAGTGATGGGAAGGTCAGGCGGGTATTGGATCAAAGCTCAAAAAGGTGGGTGCCTGCTTTCGCGGAGAGTACCTTTCAGAGCAACGTCTTTTCATACTCGTCTGCTTGAACCACAAGAGAAGGTGGACGAGCATGAAATCCGCCGCTAAGACTCGTGGCTCAATTTTCACTACCTACCCCATGCTCACAGGACATCATCTCATCGCAGGCCGCGAAGTTTCCGCCGATCACTGCACCTTTCACGCGCTGAATCCAGCGACCAGTCAGGAGCTAGCCACGGCCTTTGGTGAAGGCACTGCTGAATTAGCTGATGAGGCCCTGCAGGCTGCCGACAGCGCTTTTGATGCCCTACGCACCGCAGCGACTGAGACCCGTGCGGCTTTGCTGGACCATTTGGCGGATGAAATCATGGCGCTAGGCGACGCACTTCTGGAGCGCGCGCACCAGGAAACCGCGCTGCCCATGGCACGCCTCACAGGCGAGCGCGGCAGAGCGATCAGCCAGTGCAAGATGTTCGCCGCGCTTTTGCGGGAAGGTTCGTGGGCACAAATGAGCATCGACACTCCACTGCCTGAGCGTGTGCCCGCGCCGAAGCCAGACGTTCGCCGCATGCTCCAGCCCATTGGCCCAGTCGTCGTCTTTGGCGCCAGTAATTTTCCCTTTGCCATCGGTGTAGCAGGTACAGACACCGTCTGCGCTTTAGCCGCAGGCTGCCCTGTCGTGGTGAAGGCCCACCCAGCGCACCCAGGCACCTGTGAGATGCTTTCCCGCGCCGTCTTCAATGCGCTGCGCAAAGCTGGCCTGCCAGATGCCTGCTTCTCCATGATCCATGGCCGTGGCTATGAAATCGGTGTCGAACTGGTGAAGCATCCGCTGACAGAAGCAGTGGCCTTTACGGGCTCACTTAAAGGTGGCCGTGCGCTGATGGACGTCGCCGCAGCGCGTCCACATCCGATTCCGTTCTATGGTGAAATGGGCAGCATCAATCCGGTCTTCATTCTGCCAGGAGCCCTCAAGGAACGCGCAGCCAAGCTGGCCGAAGCCTACGTCGGTTCTGTGACCATGGGAGTAGGGCAGTTCTGCACGAATCCAGCCATGGTGATCGGCCTCAAAGGCGCGGAACTGGGCGAGTTCATCACCGCTGCAGGTCAGCAGGCCGAAAAAGTGGCCCCACAGACCATGCTGCATCGCGGCATTTGTGAGACCTATGAGGCGGGCACAGCTGTCTGGAGCACGATCTCAGGCTTAAAACTAGCGGGGCAATCCGCCACCGAAGCTAACAACGACGCCACCCAGGCTGCCTGCCGTATCTTCAGCACCACGCTGGACGTGCTGGAAGAGAATCATGAACTGCGCCGGGAGGTCTTTGGCCCCTGCTCCATCATCACTGAGTGCTCCAATCTTGAGGGCATGCTCCGCTTTGCACGTAGCTTAGAGGGCCAGCTCACGGCCGCCGTCCATGGCACTGCAGAGGATTTAAAACAGTATGCAGCGCTGATCCGTGTCCTGGAGCGGAAGGTCGGCCGCATCATTTTCAATGGCTTCGGCACTGGCATTGAGCCCTGCCCTTCCATGCATCACGGCGGCCCCTACCCTGCCGCCAGCCACAGCTTTTACACCAGTATCGGTACGGGCAGCATCTACCGCTTTGTCCGCCCAGTCTGCTACCAGGGTTTCCCAGACGCCTGCCTGCCCACAGCCCTGCAAAATGCCAATCCTACCGGGGCTATGCGCCTGGTGGACGGCACCCTCACCCGCAACGGACTGTAATCCGACGCGGATTCTGTCTTGCCACTTCTCTCCGTCCCTGCTAAATCCATCAACGCTATGGCAAAAATCCAATTCACCACCCCCGAAGGTCTCTCTGGCGAAGTCGAACTCACCGCAGAGCGCATGACGCTCGGCCGCGCCGATGACAATGCACTCGTCATCTCCCACGACTCGATCTCCAGCCATCACGGCGAAGTTTTCATCGACAACAATGCCTGGGTCCTTGCCGACCTCGGCTCTACCAATGGCACCAAGATTGGCGGCGAACGCGTGGAGAGCTTTGAGCTCAGCCATGGCGGCACCTTTACCCTTGGCCATGTGGAGTGTGTTTTCATCGGTGACTACGCTGAAGAGCAGGAGGAAGAAGCCCCCGCTTACCAGGCAGCCCCTACGCATACAGTCTCCTCGACAGGTTACGCCGCCACACCGATTAACAAAGGCAGCCGCACCGGCTTCGGCGCAGCAACCAAGCCACCAAGTTACGGTTACGGCCCGCTTTATCTCCTGGGACTGATCGGCCTCGCTGCTTGCGGCTACGCCATCTTCACCTTCATGAATCTGTCCGCTTAATCTCAGCCCTCAGAATCAAGCCGTGATCTGCAAGTCAGCAGAATAAAGCTGACGATCACTTTTATTTGTCTCAACTCAACCAGCGGCAGTGTGCCGCGCGAAAAACTCAGAAATGTCCAATACCATCGTTGTCGGCGCCCAGTGGGGTGATGAAGGAAAAGGTAAAATCATCGATTTCATTACCGAAAAAGCAGACCTAGTCGTGCGTGCCGCAGGCGGCAGCAATGCCGGCCACACCGTCATCAATAACGGCCAAAAATACGTCCTTCACCTGATCCCTAGCGGTATCCTTTGGGAAGACAAACTCTGCGTCATCGGTAACGGCGTCGTCCTGGACCCCTTCGGCCTGCTCGAAGAAATGGCCAAACTACGCGGCCAAGGCGTGAAGATCACTGCTGAAAACCTGCGCATCAGCGACTGTGCCCACCTGGTCATGCCCTACCACAAGAGCCTCGACCGCGCCCGCGAGGCCAAACTTGGCGACAAAAAGATCGGCACCACAGGTCGAGGAATCGGCCCAGCTTACGCTGACAAAGTCAATCGCAGCGGTCTGCGCACCATCCTACTCACGCAGCCTGAAATCCTAGCTCACGAATTGCGGGACCGCATCCTCATGCACAATGAGACGCTGCTTGCTGCGGGCGTGGAGGAAGTGCCCGTCGAGGACACCATCGCCAAAGTCCTGGAAGCCGCTGCTATCCTGGCACCGCACATCACCAACACCACTGTCGTCTGCCATGAGGCCATCAAAGCGGGGAAAAGCCTGCTCTTCGAAGGAGCCCAGGGCACCTACCTCGACATCGACCACGGCACCTACCCCTTTGTCACCAGCTCCAGCACCACCTCAGGCGGTGCCTGCACTGGCTCCGGCGTAGCCCCGCGCATGATTGATAAAGTCGTCGCCGTCTGCAAAGCCTACACCACCCGTGTCGGTAGCGGCCCCTTCATCACCGAGAACGACGACATTGGCGACATGCTGCATAACATGGGCCGCGAGTTCGGTGCCACCACTGGTCGTGCCCGCCGCTGCGGCTGGCTGGATGCCGTCATGGTCCGCTACGCCGTCATGGTCAATGGCGCTGACGAACTGGCCATCACCAATCTCGACGGCCTGGACGGGCTGGATGAAATCAAGATCTGCACCGCCTACAAGCTGCGTGGTCAAGTCATCCACTATCCGCCGAGCACCGTCGCCGATATTGAAGCCTGTGAGCCGATCTACGAATCCCATCAAGGCTGGAAACAAGACCTCAGCCAGATGAAGAACTTTGCCGATCTTCCCGACCTGGCCAAAGCCTACCTCAAGCGGGTCGAAGAACTCACCGGAGCTCGCATTAGCCTGCTCGGTATCGGACCTTCCCGCGACCAGACCCTCATCGTCTGAGCCGAGCACGCAGAATCATCCATCCCGAAGAGGCAGACCACCGCGGTCTGCCTCTTTTGTTTCAGCCTAAATCTAAGTTTCAAGTTTCTAGTTACACGTTCCAGGTTCTCTGAATCAGGACTTTGCAGAGCTACGCTGGCACACTCAAAAAGAGTCGTGGGCTACAGCCGCAGGTCGTTGGTTTTTATGTCATGAAACTAGAAACCTGAAACTTGAAACAGGTTTTTAGTTTCAGCGAGTTGCATTGCCTATTCTTGTCACTTGCTCACACCTGTCCCTCCGTGCTCTGTTAAGCATCATGGCCAAGAAGCTCTCAACCACCTTACCTAAAGTTCAACCTGCTAAAAAAACGGCAAAGGCTGTCAAAGCCAAAAAGGAGAAGACCGCCATCAAACCGGCTAAAACAGAGAAGGCTCCCAAGTTGAAAAGCCTGCCTTTCTGGATCGGCTTTGACCTCGGCGGGACGAAGATGCTGGCTTGTGTTTTGGACAAAGATTACAACGTGCTGGGAACAGCACGTAAATCTACGGGAGGCTCGGATGGCCAAATCAATGGGCGCAAAAAAATCATCAATACCATTAAGGAGGCCATCACCTCAGCAGGTGTCGATCCGAAGGGACTTCAGGGCATCGGCATTGGCTGTCCAGGGCTGGTCAATCCTGAGAAGGGCATCCTCATCGATGCACCGAATCTGGGCTGGAAAAACATGGGCCTCACGGGCATCCTGAAAAAGGCCTTCAAAAAACCTGTCGCTGTCCTCAATGACGTGGATGCAGGCACCTTTGGTGAATACAAGCTCGGGGCTGGCAAGGGCGCGCGTTCATTGCTGGGCGTGTTTCCTGGCACTGGAGTCGGCACCGGCTTTGTTTATGAGGGCAAGCTGATCATGGGGCGCACGGTCTCAGCCATGGAGTTGGGCATGATTTATCTGCCCGGCACGCATTTAGGTAGTGCACAGCATGGAGCAGTAATGTTGGAAGACCTGACCAGCCGACTGGCATTAGCCTCCCAGGCGGGCATCGCCTGCTACCGAGGCCAGTTACCTGAGCTGGACAAAAAGACACGTGGGAATCTTCGGGACATCCGCAGCAAAGCCCTCGCCAATGCATTTAAAACGGGCGAGGAGGCAGGAATGATCATGTTCAGCAACTCCATCCGCTTCCTTGGCATGGGCGTGGCCGCCGTGGTGAACTTGTTTGCCCCAGACCAAATCACGCTGGGTGGTGGACTGGTGGAAGAAATGCCTGGTCTATATGTCAATTTACTGAGAGAGGAAGTGAATCGCTTTGCCCTGCCTGCCCTGGCGCGAAGCATCAAATACTCAGTTGCCAAGCTCGGCGGCACGGCTGTCGCCGTTGGATCGGTGGCTTGGTTGAGAGAAAAACCACCGACACGCTAAAGCTTAGCATCTTCAGGTCCCCTACCCTTTCGCTCTTTTCCCATCCATGTCTGAAACCACGACCCCACCTGCCGAGCAGGCCGTCATTTACGTCGGTGCCGCATCCCTTTCCATCGTCATCGGCTACCAGGAGCCAAATACAGGCTTTGTCGAGATCGAGCACATGGACCGGCCGCTTCCGATTGCTCGAGACATTTTTCGCACAGGAACCGTCACGCGCAGCACCATGGAGCAGGCGGCAGGCATCTTGCGTGACTATCTACGCAGCACCAAAGAATACGGCATCTCACTGGATGCTATCCGCCTCTACAATACCAACATCCTCTCTGAGGCATCCAATCATGAGATCTTCCTCAATCGACTGCAAGTCACCACGGGACTCGTGGCCAGATTGATTGATGATGGCGATATGACCCGCCTGGTCTATCAGATCGCCAGACGGCTGCTGGAAAAGAATCCCAAGCTTGCAGAAGGTAACACCTTCGTCTCCCACATTGGCCCAGGGAACACCCGCGCCCTGTATTTCAAAGACGGCCGCCTGGCAGCCTACAGTAACTACCGCCTCGGAATTTTTCGTGCGCGCGAGGCAGTTGCCAGTGGCGATGGCGAGTCCGGCCATCATTTGCTGCATCTTGAGGAACAAATCCGTGGTGTGGTCGATCAATTGGAGCAGGACTACGTGCATTACAAAATGAATCACCACGTCGCCATCGGTGCCTAGATTCAGAGTGTGGCCCCGCTTTTATCTACGCCCAAGCAAGGCGCGTGCCGCCTCAATGAGACCGAACTGATGCGTTACACGACCAAGCTGGCCAAGCTAAGTCCGGACGAGCTCATCCGCCAACTCCACACGCACTACACTGGAGGAGAAGGCATCATTCCTGCGTTACAAACCAATCTTGCCTTAGCCAGTCGTTTTGGTGATGAGACCCTCTGGGTGCCTCATGGCGACTTCCAGCGCGAGCTGATGCAGGATCTCGTCATCGCTCGGCCCCGCACGGCCATGTTCCAGGAAGAGGTCATGCAGGCCGCCTGTGAGATCGGCCTGCGCTACAAGACCGACCGGAAACACGCCGCCCATGTGGCCAACTTTGCCCAGCAACTCTTCCGCGAGCTTCAGCCCATGCATGCACTTGAGCCACGCTATGAACTAGTGCTGCGGGTGGCAGCCATGCTCCATGAAGTCGGCATGTTCATCAGTCCTAGGGAGCATCATAAGCACAGCCTCTACATCCTTCTTCAGACAGAAATCTTCGGTCTCAGCACCGCAGAGCGCGAGCTCGTAGCGTTACTCGCACGTTACCACCGTCGTTACAATCCAGAGCCCAATCACCCGCACTTTGCTGACTTATCAAGGGAGGAACGCATGATCGTGTTTAAACTGGCCGCACTCCTGCGCATCGCCGACGCCCTGGACCGCAGCCATACCCAGCGAATCAAAAGCATTCAACTGCGACCTGAGGGTAGTCGCCTTACGATCCTTACGCCAGGGATTGAAGACACCACCATCGAGCAAATCGCCATCAACTCGAAGTGCGACATCTTCCGCGAAATCTACGGCTACGAGATCATTCTTGCGCAGCCATAGGCGAGCAGAAAATTACTCAGTGACATCGATGTCATGCGTCTTCGGCGCA
>JAPLUM010000145.1 GCA_026397605.1 Verrucomicrobiota bacterium
CCCTAGTCGGTGGCGCACGACGATCAAGCTGACTGATGGTGAGCAGACCGTCATCGCATTTCTAGATGCCTCCGTTCGCGGCAGCGTGCCACACTTTGAACTCGACAGCCACATGCATGTCCGTGGCATCGTGACGGCAGCGTATTACCCAGAGATCCGCGTGTGGCTAGAGACGCCTGCTGATGCCAAGTCCAAAGGCGTAGCGGCAGAGGTGGTGACCCGTCGTCTCTGGATCGGCCTGACCATTACTGGGGGCATCGTTCTCCTGCTGGCTGGCTGGGCATGGATGCTGCATCAATCACGCATAGCTGTGCATGAACTCAATGCCAGCCTGGAATCGCGCGTGACGGAGCGAACTGCCGAACTGGCTGCGGCGAAGGACGATCTGGCTCAAGCTCTATCTCAGGAGCGCGAGTTGAGTGAACTCAAATCACGTTTCGTCTCCCTCGTCTCTCATGAGTTCCGTACGCCGCTGGGCATCATCATGAGCGCAGTGGAAGTGATGCGCCACTTCGGTGGGCGGATCACAGCGCAAAAACAAGCTGAGCTTCAAGAAGACATTCATGCCGCCACTTTGCAGATGTCTGGCCTGATGGAGCGCGTCCTGCTGCTGGGACGCGCAGAGGCGGGTAAGATCGGCTGGAAGCCCATGCTGACTGACCTGCCCCTGCTCTGTGAAAAAATCGTGGATGAGGGCATGTCATCCACCCATGGCAGATGCCCAGTGCAGTTCAGTGCCGTGGGCGACTTCCAAGGTGCCATGATGGACGAGGCATTGGTCCGGCATATCTTGAGCAATCTCTTGTCCAATGCCGTGAAATATTCCCCTGAGGGATCGCCCGTAGAACTCACGCTGCGTCGTGACGGTGGTGAGGTGATCTTCACCATGAAGGATCACGGCATCGGCATTCCAAAGGCGGATCAAGCCAAGCTCTTCGAAGCCTTTCACCGGGCCTCCAATGTAGGAGATATTTCCGGCACAGGGCTGGGCCTGTTGTTGGTGAAGCATTGCGTGGGCCAGCATCGTGGTCGTCTCGAATTGCAGTCTGAAGAAGGTGCCGGCACGACCTTCACAGTGTACCTGCCACTGACCAGCGCGCTGTGACGCCAAGGATTCATCAAGCGCCACAGGCGATGCTCAGCACCTGCACGAGCTTGCCCTTTTGCATCTGCCACACGGTTATGCCGCCGCCTTCGTAGTAGCTGCTACGGATCAGCACCTCCAAAGAGCCGTCGCCATCCAAATCCAGCAGGCCTGCGACTTCGTAGCTATTCGGTGCCGCATTCAGATCAGCCTTTGCATACACCTCACCGCTGACGTACTGCGTCTCTACCTGCGTGCCGACCACGCTGCGCAGGGTCACTACGGAATAGTCACCTGCTCTTGGTGCGCTGGGCACATCGCTAGTGAGGTAGCGTGTCGCACTGGTCAGCACCTCGTCCGCCCCATCACCATCCAGGTCCACACGCAGCAGCTGCGTCAGCTTCACCTCTGGCCGCTCGATTCCCTGACCGATCAGCACAGCCTGCATCGCCTGCACATAGACTTCTTGCGTCAGGCTGGGGGCATGGCTTTTGCGTGGCATAGGGTCCCAGGCAGCTTGCACTCCGATAGCGTGCCTGCGGGTATCAGAGGCGCTCTCGTTGCTGATTTTTTGCAGCCAAACATCTGGGCAAAGATCAGCATCGGGTGCTGCCTTGGCACCGACGACCTTACCTGCTTCACCTTCAAGCGTGAAGACGCGGTAGGTCGTTGCAGGTTCAGATAGAAGTTTGCCTGCGGCTTCACTGCTGAACCACCGCCCATTCGCATGACCGCCGACCACGTAGCTCCACGGCAGCTCGATGAAGCTGGCGAAAGGTTTGTTTTCGGCAAAGACGTGCAAACCGAAACCTAAGGCGATGAGGCTTGTAAGAAAAGCGCGCATGCTGCCCATTAAGCCTGCTATCTGGAACAGTGCAAGTCTTGCAACTTGGCAAGCGGGGATTGAAAACAAAGGAATGGGGAATCATCATTCCGTGAGCCAGCGCAGTGCTTTCGGCCCCTGCCAGGCGGTGGGGCGCCAAGTCCAGCCTGATTGGATGATCGTGGTGATGATGGGGGACTTCATCTCGCTGAGGTCGAACTTATAAGTGTAGCTCATGACGGGGCTGAGATAACCCTGTTCATCGACTTGCAGACCAAAGATGGTTTGCTGCTCCTTCTGGAAGAACACAACGCCCATCGCGGCCTTCCACTGAATGCTGGCGCTGCTGCGACCGACGGACCAATCAAACTCGGCAGTGTAATCAGTAGCACGCACGGTGTGTGATGATTCATCCAGCGTGAGTTTCATGCGGAAGGTTCTCCTCACGCCGTGAGCACGGGCGAGGTCGAGCCACTTCGCATCGGCATAGCGCCAGTCGGCGATGAGTTCATTCGGCTTATCGCCGCGCGTGAGGGTGAAGGGAACGTCGAGGTGGTTGATGGCCATCACGCGTGAGACGAGTTCACTCTCGGGCAAGATACGCGCGCCTGGGACTGGCTGCGCTCTGGCACACCAGCCGATGCCTTTGAAGAACCACAGACTGTAAATGCAAACGAGCAATACCATGCCAATGAACTTTATCGAGGCGGGCGCAAAGAAATCCGCAAGAGGCTGCAAGGCTGGGAACAGCGGAGGCTGCGGCACTGGCTTGAGCTCAGGGAACTGTGAGTCGAGATCGCTCGCGGCCCGTCTTGCCGCAGCGGCTTCTGGGGTGAGGCCGGTCCAGACGAACAACTGCCTGCCTGTGCGTAGCATTTCGACGTAGTCGCCCTGCATCCGCGTGGCGCGCCAGCCGTTCTCTTCATCGCCACGGGTGTTGCGGAGTTGGAATCCGTTCCAGTAGGCCGCTGATGCGCGCTTCGTTTCATCCTCGCCCGGGAACTGAGCGATGAGCACCGTCTCGCCATTCGCGGTCATGCCGACCTCGGCGGCCTCAGCTTCATCAAGAATGCCTGGCAAGCCGCTCTTTGCCTCGCGGATGAGTTCAGCAGGGATGCCGGGTCCGAAGAGTTTCGCGCGATCCGTGAACTGACCGCTATTCACGGTGAGAGCTGCCGAAGGTTGCTTTGGCAACGGTGCGCGGGCGATCACGATCTGACCGATGACAAAGGGGATCACGATCGGCAGGAATAAGCCCGCAATGAACACGATGGGCCGCACTGAAGCCCCCGAACCACGCATGATGAAGCCGATGAGCGTGAGCACGAGCGCCGGCCCAACACACAGCGCGAGCGCGGCGATGATGCCAGGGTTGGCCCGCAGAGCGGTGATGAGAGAGGCGGATTCGGAGTTCATGAGGGGCGGGTGATTTACCAGACAAGGAAGATAAGCATGATGGCGTTAACAGTGGGATCGTTGACACCTGCATCCT
>JAPLUM010000714.1 GCA_026397605.1 Verrucomicrobiota bacterium
TTCTGCTCAAGCCTGGTGGGACTGGAGCTAAAATCACCCTTTCTCTTCAAAAGGTGCCAGTGAACGAAGCGCTACGCTACATCGCTGAAATCGCCGGTTACAAACTCAGTGTGGACGGCACCACTTACATCCTCGATCCCATGAAGTAACCTCAGATTTCACCACTTATGAATGCGCTCACCTCTTTCTTTGATTGGCTGCTCGCTGCCAGTTTGCGTGCCTCCTTGCTAACGTTGGGCGTTTGCCTCGTTCAGATTGTGCTGCAAAATCACCTCTCTCCGCGTTGGCGCTATGCACTGTGGCTGCCTGTGTTTTTTGTGCTGCTCATGCCGGTCCAGCCAGAGAGTCATTGGAGTGCGGCGAGTGTGTTGGAATGGAAAACTGAGACCCTGGAATTACCGCCGCTTTCCGTGGTCGCGGATGCAGCAGCTTCCACGACAGCTTCCGTGACTCTTTTGCCGACGGCGAAGCCATCGGTGATGAATTGGCAGCAGGTACAGCTAATGATTTGGGCCGTTGGGGTCATATTTTTGCTTCTATTGGGGTTTGTGTCTTTCGCGCGAACTTTGCTTCGCTTCCGTCGCACGCATCAGCGCGTCAGTAGCGAGCTAGAGGCCAGCCTGGATGACGCAACGCGTGAAGTCGGCTTGCGACATCGGCCGCGTGTGCTCGTCTCGCCCAGTATTCAGAGTCCTGCGGTTACGGGTCTGATGCGTCCGGTTCTGCTGCTGCCGCTTAGCTTTGAGCAGGACTTCACCACCGAGGAACAGCAGCTCATCCTCCAGCACGAACTTATGCACCTGAAGCGTGGCGATTTGCCGCTCAACACACTGCTGTGTCTGCTCATGGCCCTGCATTGGTTTAACCCGTTGCTGTGGCTAGCCTTCCTGAAAGTTCGAACTGACCGCGAGGCTGCATGCGATGCGCAGGTGCTGGAAAACGCCACGCCGCAGCGTCGCAGTGCTTATGGGCACGCCCTGCTAAAGATTGAATCCACTTTTGCACCGCTACGATTGAGCCTTGGGTTCATCGGAATCCTGCAAAGGCATGCTTCCCTTCGTGCCCGCATCCGCAGCATCGCCGCGCCTGCGCGCACGAGGCCGCTCACTGGTCTTCTCGTGGTTGCATGTATCACCTGCATGACCTTTCTCGGTGTCACACGGGCGGCGACGGAAGATGAAGATGCGCCCCAGATTCATCTCGCCGCTCGATTCATTGAGATCTCTGAAAAGGTGAGCGAGGCTGGTCGCGGAGACAAAGTTCTTGGCGAGGCGCTCGCAGAGATCGAAGCTGGCCAGAAGGGTAGTGGTAAGCTCCAGATTATACTCAATGATTCGCAAAATAGCGTTTTCGTACGCCGACTCTCACAGACGAAAGGAGTGGATTTAATGGCCGCCCCCAGTATCGTCACGCGTTCTGGCCAGAACGCCTCCATCGAGGTGTCACAAGAACTTGTGACTCCAGGCAAGCCACCTCTCGAAAAGAAGGTGGGCGTCATGCTAGACTTGCTGCCGAAGCTCACGAAGGCAGATTTGATCGACCTTACTCTTAACCCACGCATCGTGGAATTTGGCGGCTATCTGAAGAATGAGAAGGGCGTGGAGGAACCTGTTTTTAATGAACGCAAAGCGGATGCCAATCTCATCCTGAAGCCCGGCCAGACTGTCCTGCTCGATCTCGGTAGTCGAACGGATGAGCAAAAGGTGGAAGAAATCACTGGTGGTAAAAGGACATCCCACACTGACTATTTCAAGCGTCGTGCCATTGTGCTGGTGACCGTGCAGGTCATGAAAGGGAAGAAGTCGGAAAAAGCTGCTACCCAGACCCCCAAGCCATCACCTGCGGCGATTTCCTCCGATGAGGTCGTATTCGATCAAGAGCATGGCATCGGACACTACACTGGCCACGCGAAGCTGGAGATTCAAAGTGGTAAGGGGCAGGGGATCACAGCCACAGCTGATGAAATCGTTTACCATCAGCGTGAAGAGTTCCTCATCGTGAAAGCACCGCTTGAGCTGAACAAGGGCACGTACCACATCACCTCCGAGGAAAAAGGTGCTGAGGCCCAGTTCGACCTCAAAACCGGCCAGTTGCAAATGCGCGGAAAATTTAGAACGCAGATGCTTTCGACCTCAGTACCAGAGAAAGCCAAATCAGATGCCGAGGCCCAAGCTGCCATCCTGCGCAAGGCGAAGCCTAAACAATACGATTTCGCCAAGGCCGTCCTTGGTGATGTATTACGCTATGTGGCGACAGATGCGCAGATCCCGTTTGTTTTGCTTTCCTATGATAGTCCGACTTCGAAAAAGCTTGTGACCTTCAGCATGAAGGATAGCCCATTTGCCATTATGGAGATGCTATGCAAGGCTCATGGTCTCACGTTAGTGCTCGATGGAAATGTTTGGAAAATCAATCCTTGGGATGATCTGGAACGCATCAGCAGGAGTTACCCCATCCTGAAAACCCATGTCAAACCCTTGGCGATTCTTGATTCACTTCAGGCATTAGTTCCAGCGCCCTCGACAGTGAAGTTTGATGAGAAAAGCAGGACATTTAACATCAGTGCCAACCGTCTTCAGCACAGCTGGGTTGAAGGCTACTTTCAGGGGCTGTTTGGTAAGCTTGAGACAAAGCCTTGAGTGCTTTCACAAACCAGCCGAAGCCAATGCTGTTAAACAACCTTGGTGAAGCGTCGTCATGGAAGTGCAACATCCCTAGCGCAGATCTCCCTCTCCTATTCCTCGCGTTTACCCTTGGCGAGTTCGTTGGCGCGAGCAGGATCATGCTTTGGGTTAGGCACCGGCATTTGCGCGCTGATTTCTTTTCGCCATGAAGCCAGGGCGGTTTTTAGTTCCTTAGCGCGCTGGGGTTCTCCAGCAGCGAGATTCGTCTGTTCACCGAGGTCCGTCTTCAGATTGTATAACTCCAGTGCGCCGTCTTCGAAGAATTCAATGAGCTTCCAGTCGCCTTTTCGGATCGCGCTGGCAGGCGTGCTGTGATGGTAGTGGGGCAGGTGCCAGTGCAGTATTTCACGGGCCAGCGTGGATGCAGGATTACGTAGTAAAGCAGTGAGGCTCACTCCATCACAGGGCTGATTTTTTGGCATCGTGGCTCCCGTGAGTTCGACGACGGTGGGATAGATATCCATGGTGATCAGTGGGGTATCGCACTGACTGCTAGCGGGCACTTTGCCCACCCAGCGCGCGATGGCAGGGATGCGGATACCGCCTTCGTAAAGCGTGCCTTTTTCGCTGCGCAGAGGTTTATTCAAGGTGACGACGCGTCCGCTCTGCTCGTGCTCCAGTCCACCGTTGTCGCTGAGGAAGAGGATGAGCGTGTTGTCGGCGATGTCTGCCTGCTCAACGGCATCAACGACACGACCCACACTTTGGTCCAGTTCCTCCAAGAGCCCTGCATACTCGACGTTGCTCGGATAGCCCGGCATAGGGGGCTTCTTAGCGTATTTCGCTTTCAATTCGTGCGTGGTGGAAAGTGGGATGTGAACGGCGGCATGGGAGACTTGCAGCAGGAATGGGGTGTCTTTGTTGGCTTGGATAAAGTCGGCTGCCCTGGTGGCTAAAACGTCGGTCGTGCGTTGAGCTGGGCCGCCCTTTGTCGCCGCAGGCTGCGCGTTGCCTTTGATCTCCTTCGCTGTTTGCCAGCCTTGGTGCTCGGGGCCGAAGCCGACACCGCCAAGATGCCATTTGCCGAAGTAGCCAGTCGCATACCCTGCCTTGCCCACGGCTTCGGCAAAGGTCTCCACCTCCAGTGGTAGTTGCAGTGGCACGGACGGATCGCGGAGTTTCGCAAAGGGTCGTTTGTGTCCTGGGATGTGCTGCGTGATTCCGAAGCGTGCCTGATCCTGCCCACTCTGCAAATTGCAACGTGTGGGTGAGCAAACTGGCCCAGCATAGAATTGAGTGAATCTCATGCCCTCTCGCGCGAGTCTGTCGATGTTCGGTGTTTCATTGAAGGTATTGCCGTAACAACCCAGATCGGCCCAGCCAAGATCGTCGGCGAGGATGAGGATGACGTTTGGCCTGCCTATTGCAAACTTGGGGGAGTCAGACTGTGCGGCAAATGACAGCGGATGTAGAGTCGAGATCGCCAGCATCAAGGCCAGACCGATGCTGCCTGTAGGAAGGGCGACGCGAAGCTGATGCTGAATGCAGACTAACGAAAGGCGAATCGTGCGGAGAGTGAGATGCTTCACAGTTAAGTTTGGTTACTTGGATGGCTTGTCTTTGCCCTTACCTTTATTTTTGCTTTTGCCCCCTGGGATCGGGATTGGAAGGTTGTCAGTCGGTTGATTGGAAAAGCGGTAAGGATCATCCAGCCTGCGCATTTCTCTGAGCAGGAGAGCCTGCATCTCGGCGAGCTTCGCAGCGTGGGCAGGATCCACAGCGAGGTTTGTCTGCATCGGATCGGTCTTGCCGTGCTCTTTGAGAAACTCATCAGGATTTGCAGCAAGGTTGAAGAGCTGTGTCTCGCTCACTTTGCGGTCAGCAGCTTCGTATTGGATGAGCTTCCAGTCACCTTGCTTCACGCATCTCATGCCTGGCTTGCTCCCGCCGCTGTAGGCACCGTAAAGGACATCACGCACAGTCTTGCTTTTGCCGTCGAGCACCGGCTTGAAGCTGATGCCTTCGTTGGTCGCAGGTGCCTCGACCCCTGCTAGATCACAGAGCGTGGAGAGCACGTCGAGCAGATAAACATTTCCCTCCACACGGCTGCCCGGCTGGATGCCTGGACCTGCGACAATGAAGGGAACGCGCCAGGTATGCTGGTAGAGGTTCTGTTTCCCCATCAGACCATGTCTGCCAATCGAGATGCCGTGGTCTGCGGTGTAGATGATGTAGGTGTTTTCCAGCTGGCCGGAGTCTTCCAGCTTTTTCAAAACACGTCCGACCTGGGTGTCAATGTTCTCACTGCATGCAAACTCGCGGCCCAGTTCATTGCGGATGCTAGCTTCATCACGGCGGTTCCACACGCCGCTTACAGAGACTTCATCCCGCACACCAGGGTCCGTGTTGTCAAAGGGATGCGCGGAGAGATAGTTGTCCGGCAGAGCAGGCTGTTGGCTGTTCACTGTGGGCGGAGCGCTTTTGTCCGTGTGGTTGGTGGCACCGTACTTGGCCAGTAGCTCGGGTTTGCCATCTCGCTCGTCATGCGGATGCGAGAAGCCGTAGTAAATGAGGAAGGGCTTGGTGTCCTTGCTACTTTCACGCTCATTCAGGTACTCGATCACACGGTCGCCATGCCAGGCGCTGCCAGTTTCATCTGTGCCACCGCGTTTGGTGGCATCTCGGCGCACGGTAAAGAGCTTGTTCGCTGCCTCGTAGCTATTCCCCATCTTGCAGGTGCGCATGGTAGCATAACCAGCGCGATTAAAGACTGCGGGAATGGTGTTTTGCTCCAGTGCCGGAGGGCAGGTCTTACTCCCCCAAGGTGCAGGCGGTAAATGCCAGACTGTGCGCCCACTCATGATCATATGCCGCGAAGGCATGCACACCGCACCGCTGAAAGAACCCATGTGATAGGCACCCTCGAATACCATGCCTTTAGCCGCCAGCCGGTCCAGATTCGGTGTATCAAGCGGCGACTTAGGATTGTACATTTTTAAATCAAACGGCGACTGATCATCCACGAGGATAAAAAGAAAGTTGGGCCGTTCTGCCGCAGCAAGCTCGGGGCTGAGCGATGCAACGAGAAAGACCGATAGAATCGCTTGTTTGATGATGGTTGGGAGGCTGAGTTTCATCGTGGAAAGCAGGGAACGTGAGCTGTCTACAGATCATTCATGTTTTACGAAGTGAAGCTATGCAGAAGCCACATGACACATTGAGTCAGGTTCCGTCGTTATGCTGCCACTCATGCGCCGCACACTCCTGCTCCTAGGTCTTCTTTTTGCTTTTGGTTCATCTTCTATCGTCACGGCGGATAAAGACGCGTCGTTTGAGTTTCTCGTCATGGGCTGCATGCCCTACTACATGCCGCAGGATGAGGCACGATTTCAAAACGTCATCGCCATGGCAAATCAGGTGCGCCCTACTTTCAGTGTGCATTTTGGTGACACCAAGTCCGGCCAGGTAACTTTCTGATGGTGTAGAGTGATATCTTTTGTGCCAAGTAAACTTATCGCCGCCGGAATGGGTGCCAAAGCTGGCCGAGATAGTTCTTCGAGATCGGCTCGTGAATCCCAAAGGCGTCGGGCTCGTGATCGGGGCAGCGGTAGGTGCCAAAGAGGATGTCCATGAGCGGAGAAAGATTGGCGTAGTTCCCGGCATCACGCGCTTTATCATGATGCCAGTGATGCAACTCCGGCGCACCGATCAACATGCGCAGGGGGCCGATCGGCAGCCTCACATTGGAGTGAATAAAAATGGCCCAAAGCCCCCGAAAGGCCAGAAAGCCCGCCAGAGTCTCCATCGGGAACCCTAGGATGAAGGCTGGCAGATTGATGAGTCCCACGGTGTAAACAGTGTCCAATGGATGCTCCCGGTGCGCCGCCAGCCAGTCCAGATGCTCCGCACTGTGATGGATGGAGTGAAATCGCCAGAGAAAAGGAACCCGATGCTGCAACCGGTGCGCCCAGTAGATGATGAAGTCACTCAGCACGATCATCTCGACTGCCTGAAGCCACCACGACTGCGAAGCCACGGCTACGCGGAAGTTTGACGGCACGAAATCATCCAGGAAACCACGAAAGTGATTCAATGCCCAAAACACCAGCCCACTCCACAGCAGGTATTGGCCGAGCAGAAACAGTAAATCCGTCCAGAAAGCCGGGCGCATGAATTTCTGATCAGCGCGTGCCGGAAACAGCTTTTCGAGAGGCCTAAAGAGCACCACCAGAAAAAGCAGGCTGAAGCCCACGGAGGGAATCATCTCAGGCAAAGTCATGGTTCTGGCTTAGCGGTTGCTTCTGAGTGAAATAAATCGAACGGCGGGATGAACTCATCGAAATCAATACTCCATGCTGGCGGGTGGACACGGCCACTCTTACTGCTGTCAAACATGATTGGCGATTCCATCGGTTTATAAGGAATTTCGATGAGATCTTTGCGAACGGAGAAGATCGGCTGGTTCATGCTTTTTGTGCCGATGATGGGTATCTCGGGCGTTTCAGACAGTGGTCTGGGTTTTTGGTGGGAGTACACCACGTAACCTGCGAGCAGGGTTAGTGATGAGGCCAGAGCGACCGAGCGCAGAACTGTCACCTTGAAGCTCATGGTTGGACTTCTGGTAGGGGTTTGGACGGCTGCATTTTTAAAACCTCTGACGCGACCGAGGTTGCGCCTGTGAAGGATTTTGAGCCGGAAAGGATCACTGGTGCAGGTGGGCCACTTTTGGAGCCCGGCATCATGGCTGGTGCGGCCTGCTTTTGCGCGAACCACACACAGCCGATCAAAAGTGTCAGCGAAATAGCTATGGCTGTAGCGCGGAGCAATGATTTCATGTGACTCATGATACTCGAAAGCCAGTGAAGCCGTCGAGTCTTTTCACACAATTCAATAGGCAGCGAAGAGTTCGTTCATCTCCATGCTGTTGGAAGAGATCATGTGCTAGGAAATTGCTTTTGAGGGGGCCGGGCGGGTTGGTGGTAGATGTGGAGCGTGGGCAGGTCATTCGAATCGGCGTCAGCAAAGTAGCCGTCTTGCTCCGCAAGATGAGCCGAGGGCTGCCGCCGATATGGAAGATCTTCGAAGTTCGCA
>JAPLUM010000080.1 GCA_026397605.1 Verrucomicrobiota bacterium
GTTCTGGCCGTGAGCTCGCGCCTGCCAGACGACCTGACGTGTGGAGGTGTCAGTCAGGCTAAGCCGCAGAGTCGAATAGCGGCGTGAGTCGGCCATAATGGTAGTCTTCTCTGTGGTGCACTCCCTCTCTTTGCCGTCGGCGTCGGTCTCCGTGTGCGTCTGGGTTTCGGTCTTGGTGTCGTATTTTTGCACGACGCGGTTCTCCACCATCTCTGTAAGCAGGAGGTAGTGGATTGGGTGGGCGGCCATACGCTTCCATTGCTGCGGGGTGACGACGGGAAGCTGGGTAGCTGTCAGACTGGGCAGGTGGCGGATGTTCATCGCGCCGACAAGGCGCTCGAGTTCCATGGCTGTCAGCATTCGGACCTTAGGTCTGAGCTGTTGGAGCTGCCGTTCGGCCTCGATTTGCAGTGCAGCGGTCTCGCTGCTGGATGGATCACTGTCAGGGTTCGCGCTGATCACTGGCCCCACGGCTATGGTCTTGCCCTGAAGCCCAGCCTGGCGCAACTCAGGAGCCATGAATTCCAAGTGGGAAGTCACACAACTGGTCAAAACCAGTCCGGTAAGCAAGAGGAAGCGCATGGCAGATCAACGACGGCGGTTTGAGTTCTTATCAGGGAAGCGATGAGCAAGGACCTCCTCCCGATTCGGGAAGAGCTCCGTCTGCTAGGGGATTGCTTTTGAGGGGGCCGATGCGGGTCGGCCCTGGAAGTGGAGTGGGGATGGGATGTGAGGAGGGCTTGTCATTCGCAATGCAGTATTGTATTTCGTGATGCCAAGACTTCCACGAATCGGCGTCAGCAAAGTAGCCGTCTTGCTCCGCAAGATGAGCCGAGGGCTGCCGCCGATATGGAAGATCTTCGAAGTTCGCAGGTTTTTGTGTTTGCCGAGTCCTAGGCTCCTCTCGACGGAGCGAGAGGGCTACTTTGCTTGCGCAAGCCGAGATGCCTTGGCTCCTGGTTCCACGTTCAGCCCTTCCTTTCCCTGGTGGGGCGGATGATCACTCATCCCTCCAATCGGTAAAACCTGGCCCGGAGTCGGGCGAAGAAGTTACCGGCAGTGGAGAATGAATGGCACAGTCTATTGGGTGACGCGTAGTCGCGCGAAGCGTGCGGTGGCGACGGAGGGCAGGGTGGCTTTGATGGTCCGCACGGTGCCGTTGTTGGAAAGGAGCTGTTCGGTCACGCCCACGCTGCTCCATGACAAGGCGGTGAGGGGGTCGCTCCATTCGACGGTGAAGGTCACGCCGTCGGCTAGGGCGGCGTTGCTGCAGGTGTAGGTGAATTCGAGGTTGGAGCCGATTTTCACCATCCCTGGCAGGACACGCGTGGTGGCCTTCGGATTTTGTGCGGTGGCAAATTCGTAGAGGTTCAGTTCGCCGTCACTGTTCGGGTCGGCAGTGGGGCCGTTGATGGCTGGGTTGGTTTCGCCGGGCCACTGGAGCGCCAGCCAGTCTCCGAAGAGCGCTGGATTCAGGCCGACATTGACGGCGAGCGGTGCCAGCGATTGCGCGGTGGCATTGGTGCCAGTGAGTTGGAGCACGTAGCTGCCGGTCTGGCTGAATGTGACGGTGGTGGCTGCTTGTGCGGCGTTGCCAAAGGTGACGTTGCCGGGGCCGCTGACTTTGCTCCACGCGGCAACGGGCGCGGTGCCGGTTACGCTGCCTGCGAGGGAGGCCGCAACTTGTGTGATGGGAACGGGCGCGGCACCGGCAGAGACAATGGGCGCAGCAGCGGCGGATTCATTCGCCAGGCCCGCGATTTCCCCGGCGCTGAAGGCGCGGCGGTGGAAGCGCACCGAGTCAATCTCGCCATCGAAATAGTTCGGGTCCGTCTCGCTCGCGCGGCCGATGAGCAGCGGTGCGGTGGAGTTGATGACCGTGGTGCTCGTTTCCGTCGCGGTGATGTCGAGCGCGCCGTTGACGTAAAGTTTTGCGCGCTCGGTGGTGGGCAGCGTGCCGTCGAAAACGAGCGCTACATGATACCATGCGCCAGTGCTGAAGACGGTGTCGCTGATGAAGCGATTGTTGTTGGAGTTGATGTCGATGCGGAGTCTGCCGGTATTCGTCCCGGTGCCAAAGTGGATGGCGTAGGCGTTCTGGCTGGTGTCGGACACGCGCTTTGCGAGCAGCGCGGAGGAGACGTCGAAGGTGTCCGCTTTGAACCAGCACGAGAGCGTGAAGGCGGCGGTGCCGTCCAGCGAGGTGTGGTCCGGCACGGTCAGGAACGCATCGTTGCCATCGAGCGCGGCGGTGCCCAGCAGTCTTCCGCCGGTGGGTTGCCACGTCACTGCGCCGCTTGTGCTGGCGTGGTTGCTGCCGCCCGAGCTGTCGGTGGCGGTGGTGCCCGTGCTTTCATCGAGCTTCAAATGCAGCGCGAGGGAGGAATCCGCCGCGAACAACGGCGTGACGTGAATGGTGTGATCGTCGGTGCCGGTGCCGGCAGCGTTGGTGGCGGAGCAGCGGAGCTGATAGACGCCGGGCGCGGAAAATGTGGCGTGAGTGGTGGCGGCGGTCGCGTTGGAAAAAGTCACGCTGCCCGGCCCACTGACGACGCTCCATTGAATGCCCGCGCCGCTGCCGCCAGTGAGCGTGGCGATGAGTCGCAGGCTCGCGCCATTGGCGGCGTGTGTGGTGCCGTCGGTGGGTTCGGTGATGAGCACATCCGGCACCGCGGCGGTGAGTGCGACATTATCAAAAGCCGCCTCACCGAGCCGCGTCTCATCGCCCGTGGCGAGCACGAGTCCCGCGAGCAGCGCCGTGTTCAAGCTTAGCGTGCGCGGCACATCCACGCGCGTCCAACTTACGCCATCCGCCGACCAGTAAGGGGTGAAGGTATTGACCCGCCGCGTGAGCCGCAGCCACGGAGGGACGGGCACGGAGCCAGCCGGGGTGCTGGTGACGGACGCAGCGGCACCCGCGGTGGCCCGGCGGAGAAAATCAATCTGGCCCGTGGCGGCATTCCACGTCAGCGCGACGGCGCGTGAGTTCGATGCAGTGGTATCGCGCAGCATGAGGCCGGCTTTGGTGAGGTTCGAGGTGATGTCCGCGCCGAGGATGCGCGCAGTGAGCGTGCCGTCGCCGCTGTGAGGCTGGTGGACGAGATGACACTTATCCGCGCTGCTGCTGATATTCGCGCCGGTGGCCTGCACGACGAATTTGTCCCCCAGTCGGCCACTGGTTCCAGTCAGGCCCACGGCTCCCACATCCGCGCCGGTCCATGGGGCGGCGAAGGGCTGCGAGAGAAAGAACGCATCGGCATACGAAGTCTGTGCGCTGCTGCTGCGGAAGGCGAAGATCGTTGCGCTGGTGGCTGCGGCTCCGGTGGTGAAGTTCACCGTGCCCTGCGTCCAGGCGCTTGCAGCGACGTTGCTCGTCACCTGAGTGGCCCCGTGGTTTTTCACGCCAAAGGTCAGACCTGCGCCGCCATTCCTCGTCCAAGCGTTGAAGCGGTAGGCGGTGCTGGGAGAAAGTCCGGTGAGGGCCTGTTCGACGCCAGCGCTGGATCCGCTGGCCGGGATTTTCCAGGTAAAATCGCCGCCGTAACTGATGCCATCATTCGCCACAGCGGCCCCGCCATAGGCGCTGGTCCATGCGTGGCTGTCGCCAGTTTCCAACTGCCCATTGATGACGCTCGCATGCCGACGGAGGAGGAAGTCATCCACATACGCGACTGAGCCCGCGATGTTCGAGCGCGCCACGGCAGTCGCGGAGCGGCTCGACGCTCCCATGGTGAAGGGTGCCGTGGCCTGCGCGTAGGCATTGGTGGTGAGCGTCTGTCCCGTCGATGAAAAGCCGTGGTCTTCCGCCCCGATGAATATCGAAGGACTGGTGCTGCCTGCATTTCCCCACGCGCTGAGCGTGTAGCCGGTATCTGGCCAAAGGCCGTTGAGCGTCTGCCGCAGCGATGCTCCTCCGGCGGTGGTCGGCGCTAGTTTGCCGGCTCTCGCATCCGTGCGCCCGCCGGTGGCTGAGGAACTGCCCCCATTCGCCCCTGTAAATGGGTGAAGGCGTGCAGCAAAGTCGTCGTTGGCGACGGTCTCCGCCGCCTGATAGACGCGGACATAATCCACGCGCATCTTCGTGGTGGAGGTGTCGAACGAGCCGTAGCCCGCGGCAGGAATCGGCCCCGCCCAGTCCACGGACGCGCTGCTTTCCACCTCGCCGCTCAGCCAGATGTATTCGCTGCGCTGGGACACCACTGAATTCGTCCCATTGTCCACTGTCCAGCGCAGCACACCATCGATGTAGAACTTCTGCTGCGTGGGCGTCCACTCCATGCCGTAGATGTGGTAGTCCCCGCCGAGGTCGAGATTGTCCGAGGTGTAGCCGACGCTCTGGTGATCCACGTCATAACCGCCCCAATGAATGTTGCCGACAATTCTCCCGTTGAGGCTGGAACCGCTCGCGTTCACGGCGCGGTGCTCGCAGATATCGATCTCCGTGCCCGCGCGGTTTGGGTCCGTCGTATAGATGGACGAGTCGGTCATTGTCGGGCTCTGCATCCAAAACGCCGACCACATGCCTGGCGAGGTGTCGAAATTGATGCGCGCCTCGATGTAACCGTAAGTGTAGAGGAATGTGTTGGCCGAGGCGACCATGCCAGTGAAATGGGAGCCGCCTTTGGTGAAGGTGGTGATCGTCAAATTTCCAGCGTCCACCGCTACCGCGCCCGGGGTATTGGTGGCCTGCCGCCGGGGCCCAGTGAGGTAATACTGCCATTTGCTCAGATCGAGACTGCTGCCCTCGAACTCATCACCCCAGACCAGATTCCAGCCCGCCCCGGCCGGCGGTGCGGCGGCGCAGAGGCAGGGGAGTAAAGTGAGGAGCAAAAATAGGCGGTGCATGGCTGGAGGGGACGGGGCGATGGTGTTACTTGGTCAAAGCGCAAGCCGAGCACGCGCCTTCTCGACTTTTTCTGCCGCCAGCAACCAGGAAGTTGCCAACAACATTGCCAGTGCAGCGAGGATCAATACGGTTCTGGTGAGGTGAATGATTCGAGCTTTAACCGCTCTCTAATGGTTGAGGTTCAGCGCATCTTGCCCGTGCGGGGCGTCTATTCAAGACGTTTCAGCACAAGGCATCGGAATGATATTGGGCATTGCCAAGTTTTGTGAAATCAGCAGCTCGAGTGGTGGAGGCCGCTAAAAGCCTCGTGTCAGGCAGGAAATGGCGAAGTCCGAATTTCAGAATGACGAAATAATGACGAAGCTCAAATGACCAAGAGAGACAGTCAATCAGCTTGGAGTAGGCATTCGTGAAAATTTGTGGGAATCAAGAATCATGGCGACGGGCAGTATAACGGGAACCTTTTCGGCAAAAAGATGTGCGGCAAAAGATGGGGAACTCCACCTCAGGAGCTCAGAGCCACGAACTCTTCTCTGCGGTCTTCCAATCTCTGCGGTGCAAAAACGACTTTGCTGGATTGGCTGTCTCATCTTTCTGCCTCACATTTTTTGCCATCAAAGTGAATGGCGAGTTTTCATCCTTCCCTGAAGACAGGCAAAAACATGGCAGGCAGAAATATCCTGATTCGACATGGCCAGAAAGGTGACACCGCAGAGCACCTGAGATCAAGACGGCTTGATTGTGGAGCGGAGGGTAACTCCCAGCAGTTGGAGGTAAGAACATTAGTGGCAGGAAAATTTTCTTACCACAAATCTTCCTACCTTTCATTCTGGAGATTGGCCGCCGAAGTTATTCGGGAGAACCCCCCATTCACTCTAACCTCTGCTGAATCAGGCATGGCAACGCTTCAGAGATCCTGTTT
>JAPLUM010000090.1 GCA_026397605.1 Verrucomicrobiota bacterium
GAAGGCCGCCCGCGCTTCATCGCTGCACTTTACGAGACGCGGAACGACTACATCGCCGCCGGTGGACCTGAGATGTCTGGTGGCGTGTATAGCAGCGGCGACAAAATTTTTAAAATCCCCTTTCCAAGCCTCGGCATGGAAAAGCGTGGGCAGACCTACTTTAAAGACGATAATTACAGCAACGGCACACTGATCCACGAGATCACCCACCAGCTCATGGACGACTACCTTGGCTTCCTGCCCAAATGGGTCGTCGAGGGCACTGCGGAATACACCGAAATGCTACCCTATAAGTCCGGCACCTTCCGTGCAGATAGCCATAAAAGCGGCATCAAAGAAGACATCGACGAATGGCAGCAGCGCGGCTTCATCTTGGACATTGGCAGCTTGGAAAAGATGCTCACCATGAATCGTGATCAATGGGACGCCGAATGTGAAACTCCTGAAAAAATGAGTGCCATGTATCATCGCTCTCAGCTCCTTGTGTATTACTTTAGTCATTTGGACGGTGATAAGAAAGGCACCCGTTTCATCAAGTTCATGGAGGCCGTGTATGGTCAAGTGGCCGAGTTGAGAGCCTTTTTTGCCGATCCACGAGTCAAGACCTCTGAAGGCGGACGCTTTAGCTACCCACGTGACTTTCCACCACCAGACATGAATCCTGAAACGGCCCCATTCAAAAATCTTGCCATTCTTATCGAGGAGCGCCCTTATCCGAAGCTCGCTGCTGAAATCATTGCAGGTTACAAGGACATTGGTGTCAAAATCATGGTAAAGTAAGGGATGTTTTTTGACACACACACACACCTCGGCAGTCACAAATTTGACGCGGATCTGCCAGAGATCGTCAATCGTGCTCGGGCTGCTGGCGTGACGGAGATGATGGTGCCGGCCACGGATCTGGAGAATGCACGCAAATGCCTAGATATCGCAGAAAAAGAGGCGGATGTGCGAGTGGCCGTGGGGATTCATCCCTGTGATGTGGACACGGTTTCCGGGGATGGCTGGATCGCTGAACTACGCACTTTAGCCGCGCATCCAAAGGTGGCCGCCATCGGGGAGATTGGGCTGGATTATTTTCATGCTCCACCAGAGGGCTTTGATCAGGCTGGCTGGCGCGCGCATCAGGCGCACTGCCTGCGTTTGCAGCTGGATCTGGCCTGCGATCTCGGGCTGAATGCGGTGATCCATAATCGTGAAAGTTGGGACGATCTGGTAGCCATCGTGATGCCCTATTCGGGGCGCTTACGGGCCGTCTTTCACTGCTATACAGGGTCGCTTGAGCAGGCACAGCCTCTGCTGGACCAGGGGCATTTGATTTCCTTTACGGGGATTGTGAGCTTTAAAAATCCAGGGCCAGCCGGTGAAACTGCACGCTTAGCACCTGCGGGAGTATTTATGATCGAGACAGATGCGCCCTATCTCTCACCTGTGCCATATCGTGGTCAGCGTTGTGAGCCGGCCTACGTGGCTGATACCGCCAGAGCTATCGCTGCGATGCGCGGTCAAGAGGTGGCGGAAGTGGCGCGGATGACGCGCGAGACGGCGCTGGGTTTCTTCCGTGGCTTTGGAGTATAAAAATGAGGCTGAACGGCTCCCGACCGCTCAGCCCCTTATTTTAGCATCAACTGCGACACTGACCTGTGCTCCCACAGGGGTGTCAAACAACCAATCACTCTCAAAACCAGCTGGGTGAGATCACTCTCACATTCACTGTATAGTGTGTTAGTGGGGGCAGGTTCAGAGTTGTTGAAAAATAAATGATTTTATTTTTCAGATTCTTTTGCCGCCTTCTCCCACTGCTGGCGGAGGTGGTCCATCCGCTCTTTGATTCTTCCCTCTAAACCGTTGGTTGTGGGATCATAATACTGTTTTCCGCCTTCAATGCAGCGCTGCGGGACGAAGCCGCCTTCAAAGTCATGGGGATACAGGTAGCCGATTCCGTTGCCTAAATTTTTCGCGCCCTGGTAGTGGCCGTCCCGCAAATGTTTGGGCACAGGCAGGGTGCGGCCTAGCTTCACGTCCTCCAGCGCTGCGTCGATGGCCAAATAAGCGCGATTACTCTTCGGCGCTGTGGCCAGATAAATGGTGGCATGACCCAGGACGATCCGCGCCTCTGGCATGCCGATGAACTCCACCGCCTGCTGGGCTGCAATGGCCACGCGCAGGGCATTGCTATCAGCCATGCCCACATCCTCGCTAGCTGCAATGACGATGCGGCGGGCGATGAAACGGATGTCCTCCCCAGCGTAAAGCATCTTCGCCAGCCAATAGATCGCGGCATCTGGATCGGACGCGCGCATGGATTTGATAAAAGCGCTGATGGTATCGTAATGCGCATCGCCGTCCCCATCATAAACGACGGTTTTTTGCTGCACAGATTCCTCAGCAGCGGCCAGATCAATGTGGATGCGGCCCTCTGGGTCGGGTTTGGAAGACAGTACCGCCAACTCCAGTGCATTGAGGCATTTGCGGGCATCGCCATCACTCACAGTGGCCAGATGATGCGTGGCCTCATCTGTGACGGTCGCTTTCCAGCGCCCGAGACCACGTTCCTCGTCGGCTAGTGCTCGCTGCATTAGCGCTTGCAACTCAGGGATGCCTAGAGGCTCTAAAGTAAAGACCTGAGACCGACTGACCAGCGGGCTATTGACATAAAAATAGGGATTGTGTGTCGTTGCGCCGATGAAGCGCACCGTGCCACGCTCCAGATGGGGCAGCAGCACATCTTGCTGGGCTTTGTTAAAGCGGTGCAGCTCATCGACAAACAGGACCGTGGCCTGCTGGGTCATCTGGCGTAGTTTCGCAGCAGCCTCCACTTCCTTGCGGATGTCTGCCACGGTGCTTTCCACGCCGCTGAGCGTGACAAAGCGCGCCTTCGTTTCCTGGCTGATGATGTGGGCCAGTGTCGTCTTTCCCACGCCCGGTGGCCCATACAAAATGATGGAAGAAAAGCGATCCGCCTGCACCGCACGGCGCAGCAACTTGCCCTCACCAATAATGTGGCTCTGCCCCGTGTATTCCTCCAACCTTCGGGGCCTCATCCGTGATGCCAAAGGCGCATCATCCTGCGCATACGCAGCAGGCATGGATGGATCCGGGGCTGGGTTAAAAAGGTCATCGCTCATGCAGACACAGCAGAAGTGGCGCGTTCAAGGCAAAGCGACAAGCCCTTATCTTAAAACCGAGTTTCGTGTTTCAAGTTTCAGGTTCTCTGAAATAGGGCGTTGCGTGGCTTTGTTTGATCACTCGATCAGTTACCACTGAAACTGGCAGGAACATTTGAGGGGCAAGAAAATTTTCCTGCCAAAATCAGGTGAAAGTTACTCCCCATTCTACACCCTCCTGATCAGCGTCTGCATCACACCTTGGATCACGAGCTCCTGAGCAGGGATCAGATCGGGGAAACTGG
>JAPLUM010000313.1 GCA_026397605.1 Verrucomicrobiota bacterium
GCAGCGATGCGGATACTAGAGTCAGAGGGTCTCATCAAACCCTCTGTCGCAGGCGTCAGCCGACAGATCACTGCTGAAGTAAGGAAGCAATCCAAGAAGCTAAATCGTCCGCTACGCATCTGCATTTTACCTTATCAACCGCTCCAGCAGAGTAACTCACGTTCACAGAATGTGTTATTGCAGTTGATGCGAGCCATCAACGATTTAGGCCATGCCTGTTTCATATCGTCCCAGACCCATTCCCAGGTGGAAAATCATCCCCATCGGCTGAAAAAGCTAGTGCGCACGATGGCTGCAGATGCCTGGGTTTCCTACACCGCCTCTGAAGAAGTCGTGGCTTGGTTTGTGGAGCAGCAGATACCCATCATCTGCATGGGTGGGCATACGCAAAATCTGCCCGTTGCCTGCACGCGCAGTGACTCGAACCAAGCCATGCAAACGGCCATTGATGCGTTGGTTCAGTATGGGCACCGCCGCATCGTATTGATCTGTCCACGCTATTGGTGGGAGCCTGATCTACATCCCTCCGCTCACGCCTTTTTGGAACGAATGGCGTTTCACGGAATCCCCACATCCAGCTTTAACAAGCCCGCCTGGGAAGAGACCGCTGAAGGTGTGCATCAACTTCTCAGCGCCCTCTTTGAAGCCACTCCTCCCACCGCCTTGATCGCGCTAGAACCCTCCGTGGCGATGGCTGCCGTCCTGCATCTGAGCCAGAAGGGAATCCGAGTGCCTGCCGATGTATCAGTCATTAGCATGACGGAGGATTCTACTTTTTGTTATCTCCAACCCACCATGACCCATTTTGCCTGGGAGATAGAGCCACACATCCGCCGCATCACCCGCTGGGTCACTGATCTGGCACGAGGGCGAGTAGATCAAAAAACCACGACTATCCAAGCCTCCTTCATCCCAGGAGGCACCATGGGCCCGATGAAGCGCCGCTAGGGGTTTCGGCCGAAGAGATTGGAGCCAGCATTTTCGGGATTACGGCTGCACTCGGAGGCGGATGAAGCGGTTCGTGGCGTCGGCTTTTTTCATGGGATCGCGGGCGATCAATTGCGTGCTCGTATTCACCTCGATCACGGCGGGGATCCAGATAGTGAGGTTATCACTCACTTCGATCACATACGTCAAATGCGTGGCGGCTGCGTTCTTCGTGACCGTGAGGCGCAGGTGTTGGTCCGCGCCGATCGTTTCGATGTCGGTTGTCCAGTTGCCGAGGTTGCCGGTGGTGACGCTGAGGCTGGTGGCGTATTCGAGCAGGTCGGAGATGCCGTCTTTGTCGGTGTCGCTGCTGCCGGTGCTGGCGGTGAGGCTGCCGAACAGGGTGAGTTCGTCGGCGTCGAGGATGCCGTCGTCGTCGGTATCGAGGTCGGCGGTGTAGCTAAGCACGAGGTTGTTGCCGACGACGGCGAGGCTCCAGGTGCCAGTGCTGCCGGTGAACTCAGTCACGTCGAGCATGAACTTATTCAGCGCAAAGCCAGTGATGCCGCCGGTGGTGCTGACGAGGGTGAAGCTCTTGTTCGTTTGAGTGAAGCCGCTGCCTGCGAGGTTGCGCAGCCTCAGCGTGATGGGCATGACGCTGGTGGCGGTGATGTTCAGGCTGCTGGAATTGACGGTATCAAAGCCAGTGCCTGCGCTGCCGTTCCAGGCACCGACTTCCCATTGATACAAGCCATTCGGAGCGAGGGTGAGGGCACCTGTCGTGAGCGTGCCCACAGTGATGCCGGGGCTGATGATGCCATTGACCATGACGGTGCTGTTGGCCGTTCCCGTGCCGCCGAGTGTGGCTCCGGCGCTGATGGTGATGGGACTCATGGTGCTACCATTGATCAGGAGGCTGCCGTTTTGGATGGTGGTGGCTCCGGTGTGGGTGCTGGTGCCGTTGAGGGCCATAGTGCCGGCACCGGCTTTGAGGATGGAGTTGTTGCCTTCACCAAAGGGTGAGTTCGTGAGGGGGCCATTGACGGCGAGGTCGATGGCGGCGCTGCCGTTGTTTACGGTGAACATGGAGTTGCTCTGCCGCAGGCAAATCTGGCCGTTGACGGTGCTGGTCGAGGTGGCGGCTGCGTCAGTGGTGAGAGAGGTGCTGCCACTGTGGAAGTCGAGGCGTGCGGCTGTACCGGCGCCGGTGGATTGCAGGATGCCGCCGTTCATGGTGATGGCCACGTTAGCGAGCGTGACGTTGTTCACAGTAGTGTGCTCGAACGTGCCGCCGTTGATGTTTAGCACGTTCACTTTGGAGCCGCCAGCGTAGCCGAAGCTGTCCGCTGCGGTGCTGCGCAAGGTGGCACCTGCATTGATCGTCACACTGCCACGCAGTCCGCCGGATGCGCCGCCACCGTTGAGCTGCAAAGTTCCTCCATTGATGACCGTAGGACCAGCGAAGCCATTGACGGCACTCATGATGACCGTGCCGTTGGTCTGCGTGTAGCTGCCAGTTCCGCTGATGGCTGGCAGGGTGAGGGTGGCTGCGGTGGTGCGATTGACGATGATGGCCCCGTTGTTGGTGATGGCCGATGTGGTGCCGAGGGAGCCGGTCGCGCCGCCGTTGCCGAGCTGCACGGTGCCAGCGCTGATGAGGGTGGGGCCTGCATAGGTGTTGTCTAAGGTGAGAAGCAGGGTGCCTGTGCCGCTCTTGTCAAACCCACCACTGCGCATCCCGGTGCTGATGGTGAGAGTGCCACTGGACACGATGATGGGGACAGTGAGGCCATTAAAATCCAGGCCGCCTGCACCTGTGGTCTGCGTGACTGATCCGCCGCCAGTGGACATCAGGCCACCATTGGGCCGGAGATTAGAAGCGAAGTTGCCGATGTTTGCGATGCCGCCGTTATTGACGCGGAGGATGTTCATGGTGTCGTTGCTGTTGGCTCCGAAATTGAATCTGGCAGACGCTCCATCTACGGTGATGCTGACTGTGTCGGCGATGCGGCTGCTTGCGTTGTCACTGGTGGCGAGTATGCCGGTGCCGGTGACCAAGGCGTCTCCAAAGAGAGCCGTGACACCGTCATTTTTGGACAGGCTGAGCATGCCTGCGGAGACGATGGTGATGCCTGTGTAGGTGTTGGCGGCCGAGCCGGTGAAAGCGAGGGTGCCTGCGCCGGATTTTTCAATGCCGGTGCCGCTGCCGCTGATGACGCCACTCATGGTGCCGACTTCACCCGCCGTGGCAACTTCCACGCGAGCGTTTCCGGCGAGAGTGATCGCTCCGCTGGCGATGGCAGCATTGTTGAGTCGGAGCGCTCCGAACATTTGCCCTGTGCTGCTAGCGGTAGCGCCGAAGCCCGCAAGTGACATGGCATTGGCGATGGTGACGCCGTTGTTGATCTGCACGGTGCCGCCCGGGCGCACGGTGATGGTGCCGGTGCCAAAGGCGGTGGCATCATAGGCGAAGATGCCGCCTTCATTGATGATGGTGCCACCGGTGTAGGCGTTGGTCACGGTGCCGGTGCCAGTGTTGGCTCCGAGGTTGATGCGGCCTGGGCCACTCTTCACGACGATGAGAGGCGTTGTGCCATTGTCCTCGATACGGGCACGGATGCGCATGTCGGCGAAGCTCTCTAAATGATTGGGTGTGCGGATAAACAACTCGCCGCTAACAGTGCCGGTGGTGAGTTTTGCGCCTGCGCCGCTAACGGTGGAAAATGATGAGTTGGCAGTGCGGAAGATGAGTCCACCGCTGCCGATGACGAGCTTGCCACCGTTATTGTAAGTGAGGTTGGACTCGATGATGAGCGAGTTCAGCGTGAGGGTTGGGATGGTCGTGCCATCCACGGTGGCTGCGCTGTTCAAGAGCCAGTTTTCGCTAACAGAACCTGTGGCGATGGACTGGTTATTGAGCATGCCACCAGCAGTCCCGGTGGCTTTGTCAGGCGTCGCGGCGGCGAGGCCGCTGGCGGTAGCTCGCGCAAAGTCGGCGGTGAGTCCGGTGCCTGATCCTGCATAGGCCCAGCCACCGAGAATGCCGTTCGTGTTTGCTGCTGCCATGCCGCCGATGTTCGTGATGCTGATGCGTCCGACATTGCCTGTGCCACCTAGCACCCCGAGGGCACTGCGAGCTTCGAGCGTTGCGCTGAGACTGCGGGTGAGATTCGTGATGGTCAGCGTGTCTGCCGTGGTGGCCCCCTGTGAGCCTGCGACCACTGTATTGCCGCCAGAGGCAAGTGTGAGGTTCGTGATTGTTTCGGTCTGATCACCGGCGACGGTGTCGCGATACACGATGCTGCCGCCATTGAGCGTGATCGGTTGCGTGCCAATATGATCGCCACCGCCGGTGGTGAGCTGCAAGAGTCCGCCGCGCAGCAGACCGCTGTCAAAGGGGAAGCCCGTCGCCGTGGGGATGCGAACGCCGCTACCAGTGATGTTGATGGCGCTGCTGCTGGCGAGGCTGAGCGCGCTACCATTGAGATTCACCACGCCACTTTGGATCGTGGTTGTGCCCGTGGTGGTGGGTGATGCATTTAAGGTAAGCGTGCCGTTGTAGAAATTGCCCGCGACAGCATCCAAGTCCAACGCGCCGACCGTCAGAGCGACACCTGCGAGTGTGCTGCCCACGATCACAGCGTCACCCGTGCCGATGCGGATACTGGAGGTCGTCAGCGATGCGCCAGTGAGGCTAAAGTTGCCCGTGGTCGCATTGATATTGAGCAGGCCAGTGTTCATATTCGCGGCGCTGGTCAGCGTGATGGCAGCACCGGTGCCGGTGAAGTTCAGCGTGTCGTTTTGATACCAAAGAACGGGTCCATTCGCCACGCTGGTGCCGCTGATGCCTGCGATGTTATCCCAGGTAATGGCGTTGGCTGCTGTGTTGTTCACGGTGAGGTTGCTGCCGTTGCCGAAGATGCCAGGAGTGACTGCGACGTTGTCAAAGGTCACATTGCCCGTGGTGGTGGCTGCATTGCTGCTATGTACGAGGCAGAAATACACACTCGTGGCCATGGCGATCTGATCCGTGCCGATGAGCGACCAAGTGCTGCCATTGGGTGAGACGTAACTCTCAATGTAAGGCCCACGGCGGCGAATCTTTACCCAGCGTGGTAGCGCGGCGGTGGAGCCTGCGGTGGTGGAGCCTGCGGTGGTGACCGTGGTGCCGCCAGTGGTGAGGCGACGTGAGAAGGTGGATGCGCCAACTTTAGAAAGCAATGTGCTGCCTTGCTTCGAGTTCGGGTTCAAGGTCTCGCGCACCATCACGCCGGTCATGCCAGCATCGAGCGAGCTGACCTGAGCGACGAGTTCGCCATCACCACTGATGAGTTGATACGAGGCCGCCTGGGTGGAGTCCGCTGTGCCGCCGATGCCGGTGCCATTGCTGCTGAGGATGAAGGTGCTGTTGAACGTCGTTGATGAACCCGCAACGGTCACACTGCCAATGTCGCCACCGACCCATGGAGTAGGCAGCGGATCGCCGGGCGGCTGGGTGACTTCATTGATCCACTGCTCCAGCACAGCCATGGCCTGCTGATCGACCAGTGACTTGGCCACTGGCGGCATCTTATGCTCCGCAGTGGCGGTGCCCATACGCACATGCATGATGCTGCGTTCGATGCTCTGCGGTGCGATGACCTTGGGCAAGTTCGTGAGGCCGAGAGCATT
The DNA here is from genome assembly GCA_026397605.1 of Verrucomicrobiota bacterium. Classification (GTDB taxonomy): domain Bacteria; phylum Verrucomicrobiota; class Verrucomicrobiia; order Verrucomicrobiales; family Verrucomicrobiaceae; genus Prosthecobacter. The sequence goes on from JAPLUM010000313.1 coordinate 5,599, forward strand.
GCCGACGTGGCCATTGACGATGCCAGTTTGTGCCAGTGTCAGCTCGAAACGTCCATCCCAGAAGGCATGAACGCCACCGCCAGTGCTCTGATGGCAATGGGAACAGTTCATGTCGATGTAGGACCTCATGCGCTGCTCAGCGCTGGCGCTGGTATCGGTGAGCGGCACGGCTTTGAGCATATTCGGGATCGTTGCTTCGGTGATCGCAGGACTGAAGAGGCCAATGTGGTTCCAAGCGCGCAGTTGATTGTCCGTGACAGGGGCGCTGGTGCCGTTGAGTGCCGCAGCGAATTCATAGAGTTTGTTTGTCTGCGCGGTGGTCTGACCGAGCACGAGACCTGAGCCTTGGCGGTGACACTGCAAGCAGTCGGCCCTACCGGGATAGAACCAGGTCTGTGTGCGCTGGAGGTTCAAATGATAGCGCGCTGTGATGCCGGTGCTGGTGTTGTTTGAAGTGGTGGCAAGACCTAGCTCGATGGTGGCTGGCATGGTTTGCGTGCGGCGACCATATTCCTTCCAGGTCGTGCCGTTGTCTGACCAATAATGAATAAAGGTATTGCCCTCGCGCTTCAGGCGCAGCCAAGTTTGCGGATAGCTCACACGCGGATGCGGGAGTTGCGGATACACGGCAGCGCTGGCTCCGGCTGCGGTGCTGCGGTATTGCAGTTCATGGCCGCCGTTGTTGTTGTTTCGCACGGCGTTGTTCGGGAAGACCATGGCGAAGACGTGTGGTGAATCGGCTGCAGTGCTGCTGCGGGCCATGATGCCAGCTTTGGCATACGATCCCTGTGCTCCAGCCATGGACTCGATGCGTACACGCGCATCGAAGTCGCCAGTCTTCTGCGCGTGCAGGCCGCGGAAGTGGTCGCGATTAGTCCAGAGGTCGCCCGCGCGGACGCCGACCTGATAACCTGTGCCAATGTTCGTGGTGGTCTGATCAAAGACCTGCGTGCCGATGTCGGTGCTGGTCAGCGTGGGGCCGATCTCGGATGTGCCATTGATCGTCACATCTTCTGTTTCGCTACTGTTCACCATGTCGGCATCGCTGCCATCGGGCCGCCACCTGTAAGTCACACCATAGACGCCACCCAGGTCATCACGCACGAGCACGCGAGTTTCCAGCTTCTTGCGGATGGCGGGGTTATTGTCATCGGTAGGCAGCTCGAAGTGCTTTAGCCACACGGACCCCTGCGGGAAGGTGTGATTGCCTGTGGGATTGAACCCGATGGTCTGACCCGTGGGGATGGCGAACCAGCGGGATTTATGCGCGTTATCACTCCACAGCGGGCTATTCACCTCCATGGGCAGGAAGCTGGCGCTGGGCACCACATTGGGCACGTCACTGAGCAGACCAGTGGCCGAGAGTGTGGCGGGCATGACGGGTGCTGGTGCGCCGCCGCGCTGGAGCTTATATATCTGTGCTGTCGTCGTGCCGAGCTGGCAGATGTAAAACTCATGGTCATTGTCCGTGCCGAAGAAGCAGAGGCCGCGGTAGTCGCCACCGGTGTTCACGCCATTGCCAAGTGGCAGAGTGCAGAGAAATACCTTGGACTTAGGTGCGGTTGTCTCGTCGAGATACCAAATATTGCGACTGACGTTGTCGCCAAAGATGAATCTGCCACCAAGGTCCGCGTCGAACTCCGCCGCGCGATACACGCGACCACCGATGACTGCCGTGCCATCGCTGCGGCCATAGTCGATGATGGGCCGCTTGTTGATGCCGATGTAGGGCTGCGTGAGATCACCATTGAGACCCTCGATTCGGTTCCACTGGAAATTGAGGCCGCTTTCGCCTGCCTCCACGACGCTGATTTCTTCCTTCGTTCCCTCGCCCACATCACCGATGAAAGCGCGGCCACTTTGAGTATCAAAGTTCATCGAATGCGGGCTGCGGAGTCCGAGGCAGAAGATTTCCTCCATTGCATTCGCCACGCCGACGAACGGATTGTCATTCGGGATGTAGTAGTTTGCCGTGCTGCTGCCTGCGGGCGTCATAGGCTGCTTCGGGATGGGATGGCTGACACTTCCGCCGATCTTGTCCACGTCGATGCGGATGATACTGCTGCGGAAATTGTTGGTGATCTGCTGCTGTGTATCGCCCGCCACATCATCACCGAGCGTCAGGTGCAGAAAACCGGTGGTGGGATGGAAAAACATGCCGCCACCCGCGTGCCAGAGTGTGCTGGAGGAGAGATTGATCAAGACCTGCTCAGACGCGGGATCGAACACGCCTGTCGTGAAATTGAAAGTGAAGCGTGCCAGACGATCCTTATGCGGCGTGGTGAAGGAGTTTGGCCGCACCGTGGCGCTGCCGATCACGCTGCCCGGCGTGGTGTAGGAGTAGTAGATATAGACAAAGCCGTTGGTCGCAAAGTTCGGATGGAAGGCCATGCTCAAGAAACCGGAATCGTCCCAGCCCTGACACTGGTTCGTGAGATCGATCAGCAAGGTCTTGTGTGTGTTATTGAGTTCCGCCGCCGTGAACGGAGCCACCGCATTGCTGGGCGATGGTCGCGGAATGGACCACAGCTTTCCTTCACGCTCATACACGACCAGCTTGCGAGCATTGGCAGGCTGACCTGGCATTTCATGGATGCCCATGCTGTTCTGAAATGTCAGATTCGGAAATGCAGGCACCGCCGACCAAGAGCCGGAGAAAGTCGGCAGATTCGCCGGCAACGTGCCGCCATTGAAGGCGGTGAATGAGGGCCGTGTGGCGATACCATAAGTCTGTGCTTGAACGATAGCCGGGAACAGAGCGAGGAGGAAGATGAAGTGTTTCATAGTTGAGGGCACTGAATGAGAAAGTATTCCCCCAGGCTTTAGCCGATCTTCGCTTGTTAGGTCTAGTGTTTTAAAGAAGGTTCAGCGCAGCTCGGCGCAATGGTGGCTAGCCGAGGTTTGGCGGGCTAAAGCCTGGGAATACTCTCCGCCTTCTGAGCAACACCCCGGCAACACCAAGCATCACCAACAGCGCGCGGCTTGGCTCAGGCACGGCGTTCAAACTGAAGATGCCGCTGCTCCGATCAAAGCTTCCGCTTAATGTGGGTCCCAGGGAAAGTGATGAATAATCGACCGCGAGATCGCTCGAAATGGTGCTGAGAGCCGCCCAGTCAAACAGCCGCCACTTGTCACCAACAGCAAAGCTGCTGAGGGAGTTTGGATTGCCAATGACCAACGTGCCACCGAGCGCAGGATCGAGCTGGCCGAAGAGCTTAATACGATCCGAAGCACTAAGAATGCTGGTGTTGTCACCCACATTGCTAAACAGATCAAACATCAACTGACTGCCAAGCCCAAGCACCGTGCTACCGGTGCCGCTCGTGGCGAGTTCGAACAACGAAGGAACAGGTGCGCCCAGCGTGCTGTTGCCGACTTGCAGGGTGCCATTGAGATAAACGTAGCCGTTACTCGCTGCCTCGACACGACCTGTGCCGGAGAGCGTGCTGCCTGCATCCACCGTCATCGTCGTACTCTGCACGGTGGCATTGGCGACGAGTGTGCCGTTGTTCTGCAAGGTGGTAGGGCCATTGAAGTTGCTGTTCGCGCTGAAGACGACCGTGGTTCCATCCACAATGAGGTCGCTGTTCGCGCTCGCACCACTGATGCCGGTGCCGCTGATGTTAATGCGACCACCACCAGTGAGCGTCAGCGTGGTGCCGTTCTTCACAAGGCCACCGGTCAGGTTCAGCACGCCGCCGCCAGCGTTGATGCCTGCGTTCGTGGCTGCGGTGATCTGACCTGCATAGGTGCTGGTGCCCGTGTTGGTTAAAGCATTGCTGCCATTGAGACTGAGCGCCTCTGCGGTACTGTAGTTGACGTTATTGAGCCGAAGCGTGGCACCGCTGGCCACCGAGGTGCCGGAGCTTGCGGAACCGAGGGCATTGTTGGCATCCACCTGCAAGGTCCCGGCATTCACACTGGTGGTGCCGGTGTAGGAGTTCGTCCCGCTGAGGGCGAGCGTGCCTGTACCTGTCTTGAGCAGTGACTTCGCTCCAGAGCCAGCGCCGGTGTTTTGGCTGATCACAGCCGTGATGTTTAGGTCCACGGCTGCAGCACCGTCAGCGGTGTCCACTGTCAGGCTGCCAAAAGTGAGGTCCACTTTGTTGGCAATGGTGGAGGAGGTCGCGGCGGCGAGTGAGTTGATAAACAAGCCTGTGGCAGGGCTGCGCAGGAATTCATTCGCTACAGTTGGGGCATTGAGAGTGCCACCCGTGAGGTTGTAGGTTTTCACGTATTCGCTGAACCCGAGATTGAACGTGCCCCCGCTGAGGTTCACCACGCGGTTATTCGCGGCAGATGTATCTCCACTGATACCAAACGAGACCGTGGCGGTGGCAGTGCCGCCGGTATTGATCGTCAGCGCACCCGTGCTGATGCTGCCGGAGTTACCTCCGAACCCAGCGCTCCGGGAAAGATTGAGCGTGCCTGCATTCACCGTTGTGCCCCCAGTGTAACTGTTCGCGCCGGTGAGCGCCAGCGTGCCCTCACCATTCTTGGTCAGGGTCTTCCCGCCCGATCCAGCCCCCTGGTTCTCGCTGATTACCCCAGCGATGGTTATGTCCACAGCTGCCGCACCGTTCGCTGCGTCCACGATCAGACTGTTGAAAGTGAGGTCCACCTTGTTGTTGACCGTGGATGTCGTCGCTGAGGCGAGCGAGTTGATGACCAGACCTGAGGTCGCAGCGCGTAGGAATTCATTCGCTACAGTTGGGGCATTGAGAGTGCCACCCGTGAGGTTGTAAGTTTTCACGTATTCGCTGAACCCGAGATTGAGCGTGCCCCCGCTGATGTTCACCACGCGGTTATTAGTGGCAGATGTATCTCCGCTGATACCAAACGAGACCGTGGTGGTGGCAGTGCCGCCGGTATTGATCGTCAGCGCACCCGTGCTGATGCTGCCGGAGTTACCTCCGAAACCAGCGCTCCGCGAGAGATTGAGCGTGCCTGCATTCACCGTTGTGTCGCCCGTGTAAGTGTTCGCGCCGGTGAGTGAAAGAGCCCCCGCGCCGCTCTTGGTGAGGCCTCCGTCAACAGTGGCACCGAGGGCGCTGTCATGGATCAATGCAGCACTGATGGTGATGCCGAAAGTGTTCGTATCAATGCGTGCCCCACCTGATTTAACGATGGCGGAAAGGCCAACTGAAGGTGCCAGGAAGGTGGCGGAAGCGGCGCGTGCCTGAAGCATGCCACCGTTGAAATTGACCGTCGTCGTGTTTGCCGTTGAGGTGCGGACGAAGCCCTTGGAGCCAAACGTGCCGCCATCGAGATTGATCGTCGAGGTTCCGGTCGAGTTGTTATTCAGTTCAATGACATTGGCAATCAGCGAGCCGCTGCTCAGCGTGATCGTGTTCACCGAAGGGCTGGCAAATCCCATCACAAAGTTGGTCGCATTAGCCGAGAAATCAATCGTGCCACCGTTGACGAGCAAGGTGCCGTTCATCGCCGGAGAGAGAGTTCCGCCAAAAGCCAACGTGCCGCTGATCACCGTGAGCGAACCCGCACTGCTTACCTGCCCAAGCACCAAGCCGCGTTCTGATCCAAAGGTGGTCGTGACGCCCGCACCTGGGTTATAGATCAGCCCATTGCCCGCAGCGTTGGCCACCACGAGCCGATCTGCCGTGAAGTTGGTGCCAAGGGTGGGCACCGTGTTAGGTGTCCAATTGGTCGTCGTTGTCCAAGCATTGGAGGTCACACCCGTCCAGGTGTAGTCCGCAGCCCAAAGGGACGGGCTTGCAATGAACGAGAGTGTGAGCGCGAGCAGGCGGATGTTGTGTTTCATAGAGGGGGTATGACTTGGAAATCAATTTCCAGTGATCAGCGCGATTGGTGCCACTGCTACGGCAAACAAACTCAGGCACCGGACGAGAAAAAAGGCCGGTTATGCATTGACGAACGTCCGCGTTTCTTGTCTGATCCACGTCCATGAAACCCCTGCATCGTCAAACGCTTGTGGAGCGAACCGCTGAGCATCTCCGCGAAGGTTTCCGAATGGAAAGATGGAGCGGCAAAGTGCCTGGCGTGCGCACTCTTTCGACTGACCTTGGCGTCTCGCGTGACACCATTCGCGGCTCCCTTCGATTGCTTGAACAAGAGGGATTTCTCAAAGCCTGCGGTTCAGGCAAGAACCGCGTCATCCAGCCAGGACGAAAGAAAAAAGCACATCGTCCTAACTTGCGCGTTGGCCTGATGCGGTTCTCTTCCCTGAGCAAACAGAACTCCTATTCGCAAGAGCTTTTGCTCAGCATCAAACACGGAGTGGAAGACGCAGGCCATGCCTTGATCACCTGCACGAAATCCATAGAAGAACTCGGAAATGATGTCTCCCGCATGAAGCGCACGATCCAAGACGTGAATGCCGACGCCTGGATCGTGTATAGCGGCACTCGCGAGGTGTTTGATGTTGTCACCACCATGGAAGTGCCTGTGCTCGCCCTCGGTGGACGCTCTCAAGATCTGCCCATCGCCTGCTCCCGCACCGACCTCGCCCAAGCAATGAGTGATGCCGTGGATGTCTTGGTCGAACGCGGCCATCGGCGCATCGTGATGCTCAGTCAGACTCTGTGGAGGAAGCCCGCACTGAATCCACCGATTCAGGCCTTCCTGAAACGCCTGGAGAACCACGGCTTGAAGCCGGATCTACCTTTCAATGTTCCCGACTGGAATGAGTCGCCCGAGGGCTTACAAAACGTGCTCCGGGCCCTGTTCTTCGCCACACCGCCGACAGCGCTTTTGCTCTGCGAACCCATGCAGGCGGCACCCACGCTCGTGTTCCTCGCCGAGCGCGGCCTGAGGGTGCCGCAGGATGTTTCAGTCGTGAACTTGTTGCCTGATCCATCGCTTGCATGGTGTCGCCCAGAACTAGCCCATTTCGACTGGCCATTGGTCCCTCACATCCACCGCGCCGTGCGCTGGGTCGAAGCGGTAGCGCTGGGCAAGGCCGATACGAAAACCATCACCTTCCCAGCCAAGTTCATGCCCGCAGGAACCATCGGGAACCAACGAAGGTGAAGGTGTTAGCGTGCCTGCTCAAAGATCGCCCCCATAGCCAGTGCATCATTTTATAAAATCGATCTTTGAGATAGAGCCACACATCCTCGGCCTCACCCGCTGGGTCAGTGATCTGGCATGAGGGCGAGCAGACCAAAAAACCACGACTATCTAAGCCGCCTTCATCCCAGGAGGCACCATAGGTCCGATGAAGCGCCGTTAGAGATCTCGCACGCAGAAACTTGGAGCCAGCATTTTTTCACCTGTTGAGGCGTGATGAAAAGGCGCGAAATGAGGGGCAAAATCAGGGGGTAGCGCAGCAAATAATAAGTTGCGGGATTTTCATCGTGCCGCCATGAGACATAATAGATGCAAAAACAGAATGAGCACAACCAGTGATGTCTCTCTCTTGTTCACTATCTAGGATTCAGTTACACCATTAAACCACCCAAAATCATGCGTGCCCTCTCTAGTCAACTCATCGCCCTGTTGTTCGCAGGCAGCCTTACTTCCGCGTCGGATCAGAATAGCGTGTCGGCAGCTCAAGCTGTAAAGGCAGCCGCGAAAGTAAAGCCTCCAGGTATGCTTGGAGTAACGCTCGAAAAAAATGGCATTGATTGCGTGATAACCAAGATTTTTCCTGGTAGCCCAGCTGCAATGCAGAAACAGATATTGGCCGGAGATAGGATTCTCTCGGTCACAGATGCCGACGGGAAGATGATAAGCGTGAGAGACATGAAATTAGCGGACATCATAGCACTACTGCGCGGTCCCGAGCACACCAGCGTGCAGATTTCTGTCGTGCAGCCGTCGAAGGACGATTCTCAGGCTAAAACAGTGACTCTCACCCGCGCTCCCAGTGCGTCGATGAACTCGGGAGTGAAGCCCGGTGAAGTGGCCCCAGAGTTAACGGGAGTGACTTGGATACAGGGAGAGCCGGTAACGAAGTATGAGAGAGACAAAGTTTACCTCGTTGAGTTCTGGGCAACTTGGTGCGCGCCTTGTGTCGCGAATATCCCCCATCTTGATGCGTTGCATCGCAAATACAAAGACCATGGACTGGTCGTTATCGGTCAGAGTATCTGGGAGGAAGACGGGGACAAAGTGCAGAGCTTTGTCAAACAGATGGCTGGGAAAATGAGTTATCGCATTGCTTTGGATGATTACAGCAAATCGCCAAAGCCACTGCCCGCAAACACAATGGTCCAAGGCGCAATGTCCGAAGCTTGGATTCAGCCGGGTAAAGGCGGCAGCTATGGGATTCCTGAGGTTTTTCTGATTGGAAAAGATGGCTTAGTGACCTGGAGAGGCCACCCCTCTGAACTCACTGAGACAAAGATAGAATCGGTTTTGGGCAAGGCTGCGGGAGAGTAATCTCTCACGGGCTGCGTTCATTTTCAGAACTGCACTTTAGTGTAGGGCATGCCATGGGCGTCAGCAACGACTTGGCTCATGAGCTTACCGTCCATGACATTAATACCACCGATCAGTGCTGGCTGGAGCTGGCAGGCTTCAGCGAGACCATGATCTGCGATTCGTTCGATGTAGCGATGAGTCACGTTCACCAGTGCCTGAGTCGCCGTGCGCGCATAGGCACCTGGCATATTGGCAACGCAGTAGTGGGTCACGCCTTCCTCCACATAGATCGGATCATGATGGGTCGTAGGTCTCGTCGTTTCTGCACAACCGCCCTGATCCACCGCGATGTCCACCAGCACGCTGCCGTGACGCATGCAGCGCAACATCTCGCGGTTGATGAGCTTCGGAGCCTTTGCACCTGGCACCAGCACCGCGCCGACGAGCAGGTCCACCTTTGGCAGCAACTCCTTCAGGTGTGCTTCGTCAGAGTAAAGCGTGTTGGCACCATGCAGCGTGATGTCGAGAAAGCGCATTCTTTCCAGATCGACTTCGAGGATCGTCACGTCTGCTCCAAGGCCCGTGGCCATGCGTGCGGCGTTTACCCCAGCGACTCCGCCACCAATAATCACAACCTTCCCCGGCAGCACGCCCGGCACGCCACCCAGCAAGGTGCCGCTGCCGCCCGCATGCTTGGCGAGATAATAGCCGCCGACGATGATCGACATGCGCCCAGCGATTTCACTCATCGGCTCCAGCAGCGGAAGGCGACGATTGACTTCAATGGTCTCGTAAGCCACCGCTGTGACGCCAGACTCCATCAGCGCCTGAGTCAACGTTTTGTTAGCGGCAAGGTGCAGGTAGGTGAAAAGAATCTGCCCGCGCTGCAGAAGTGAGTATTCGCTTGGTAAAGGCTCCTTCACTTTGACGACCATTTCACCCTGCGTAAAAACGCTAGCATGATCGGCCTCGATGATAGCACCCACGGCCCTGAAATCCGAGTCCGGGAAGCCCGCACCCACGCCAGCGTCTTTTTCGACGATGACACGGTGTCCACGCTTGATGAGTTGATACACAGCAGACGGCGTGACCGCGATGCGACTCTCCTGTTCTTTGATTTCCTTGGGTATGGCAATGATCATGGGTTTGGTTTGGCTGCTTGTGATGATTGTCGCTGGATCGTCGGGGCGCTGACGCCGCTGATGCTCCAGTCGTTGCCGAGGGTGTCGCTCCATTCGACGATGTAGGTGAGGTCGATGGCGGATTTGTTCTTGGTGTAGATGAATTCGAGCGCGCTGGCTGCTTTTGTGGCGGCGGCGGGGACGGCGTCATTTGATGCGGGGTTCATTTTTGTGGCGTATTCCATCAAGTTCGCGATGCCGTCGCCATCCAAGTCGGCCGTATCGCTAGCGGTGGCAGGGATGTTGGCATTGGTACCAAAGGTCGCCGCCTGCCAGGTCTGCCAGGCAGTGGGAGTGATGCGGGTGAGGACGACATCATTGCCGGTGCCGCTGGTGTAACTGATGCGCCACCATTGGGCGTCTTCGTAGAACTCGGCGTTCTGAGGTTTGCCAATGAAGGTGCCGCTCACGGCACTGGCTCCGGTGTTGTCGATAAGGGTGAACGTGGAGCCTGCGGTAAGGGCTGGCGCGGCGATGAGATCGAGTGTGCCAGCGAGAGTGACCGTGCCAGCGACGCTGACTTGATCGTGCTGGGTGCCGGGCGTGGTGCCGTTGACTTCCATCTGCAAAGTCGCGGCGGCTGCGAGGGTGTAGCTGCCGCTCGTGGTCATCAGGCCGGGCGAGTTGCCGGGGGCGTGGTTGCCGCTGTTGATGGCTAGGCTGCCAGCGAAGGTGTTTGCTCCGCGTAGGGTGCCAGCGGTCACGGTGGTGGTGCTGGGGTTACTGCTTGCGCCGTTGAGCATGAGGATGCCAGCGCCTGTTTTGGTGAGGGCAAAGTTGCCACTGATCTCCGTGTTGATCGTGATGTCGCCGGTGCCGCCAAGGGTGGTCGCTGCACCGAGGATGACCGTCGAAAGGTTGGCGGTCGCGGTGGTGCCCGTGCCGCTACCGAAGGTCACGGTGGGTGCGCTGGTGTAACCGCTGCCGGGGTTCGTGACGGTGATGCCGCTGACGGTGAAGTTGGTCGCGTTGCCGGTGCCGGTGGGGTTTGTTCCGGCAGTGGTGACGGTGCCTGCGCTGAAGGCGATGGTGGGTGCCGTGGTGAAGCCAGTGCCTGCGTTCGCGATGGTGATACCGGAGACGACACCGCCTGTGAGCACGGCTGTGGCTGATGCTCCGCCGCCACCACTGCCGGTGATCGTGACTGTGGGTGCAACTGAATAGACGGTGGTGCCGCCGTTGATGGTGAAGCTGGCTGCGGTGACTCCGAGTGCGGCAGTTGCTGTGGCGTTGCCGGTGATGGTCACGACTGGGACGGTGCTGTGAGTGCCGCCTGCGGTGGTGGAGATGGATGACACGCCATTTTCGATGCTGGCAGCGGTGCTGCTGTTGTTCACGACTCCGCCCACTCCGCCGACGCCGGTGCCGCGAATGGTGAGCACTTCAGTGATGCCTTGCTGGCCATTCAAATCGAGCGTGGCACCAGCCGTGATGGTGGTGCCGCCAGTGGCCGAGCCAAAGATGATGCCGCCATGACCGAGTGCAGTGGGATGGCCAAGTCGTAGCGTTCCTGTGCCGATGGTCGTCGTGGCCGAGTGTGTGTTCGCACCTGAGACGGTCCACGTTCCTGCATCGGTCTTGGTGAGGCCAATACCTTGAATGTTGCTGCCATTGCGGAGAGGGCCGCTGAGCACACCGTTACCTACTCCGCCTAAAATAAAGAAGCGTCCGGTAGTGTTGGTGGTGATGGTGCCTTCGAGCGTGAGAGTGCCAGCATTGACGGTGATCTTCGTATCACCACCACCAGCGACGCAGGTGATGTTGGCGCGCAGGATGTTGTTGCCTGCTTCATTGATAATCGCGCCGCTGCTGTTGCTCGTAACGTAACGAATGCTCGCTGGGATGTCGATACTGCCGCCGCTGCCATCGAGTCGAAGATGCGAGTTGCCTGCCGAGCCGTTGTTCAAATTGACGTTCTTGGTCGCGGCGGGGAGCGTGGTGCCGAGCGCGTTGCTGTTGGTGATACGCACCGCTCCTGAGGTAACGGTGATGCCGCCGGTGAAGCTGTTGTTGCCACTGAGCACGATGGTGCCTGCGCTGATGGGGCAATCAATCGTGATGCCGCCCGTGCCGCTGATGTTGGTGGGAACCGTGAGTGTGCCGGTGCGGTCAAAACGCAGTGAACCATTGTTGATGATGTCTCCAGGAGGTGCCGTGCCGGTCGCGCCATCATTGCCAATTTGAAGAGTGCCTGTGGTGATGGTGGTGGTGCCGAGGTAGGTGCTCGTGCCAGCGAGAATGAGTCTGCTGGTGCCGGTCTTCGTGAGTCCACCCGCACCGCTGACGCCGCCGCTGAGGATGAAGGTAGCGGTGCCCGTGCCTTGCGATGTCGTGGTGTCATCGAGGGTGACCGGCGCGCTGACGTTGTAGGTGAGCCCGGTGCCGTTTGTCGCGGTCAGATTGATGACGGGAAACAACGTCGTCTCGCGACGCAACAAGATGGGATTGCCCGTGACGGCGATCGTTGTCGTGCCTGTCGTGGGTCCGGTGCCGCCGAGCGTTAGCACGTTCAGCGCGTGACCGATGGCCGTGTCGTTGTTCGAGGTGATGGTGCCTGCGCCAAAGGTTTGGCCGGTGAAGAACTCAGCCGTGGAGAAGCGGCTGTTCGGCGGTGGCACACCTCCAGACCAATTCGATCCTGTGCCCCAGTTCAAAGCGCTGCCTGTGGTGGTCGCATTCCACACGGTTGTGCTGGGTGGTGCTCCGTCAACGATGACGTTGAAAGTGCGGGTGCTGGTCGCTGAACCATCGCTCGCAGTGAGAGTGACGGTGGAGGTGCCGGAGGTGGCCGCCGTCGGTGTGAGCGTGAAGGTGCGTTCGCCACCGAGTTTCACCGTGCCCCGCAGACTATCGAACACAGCGGCGCAAATGGATGCATCCACCTTGCTCGTTACCGCCAGGCCGACAGCGTTCGTTGTCGCCGGGAAGGTGATGGCCTGAGCCGTGCCGATGGGAAGCCAGGGTCCGGCCACGCCATTCGTATCCGTGGCGTAGAAGGCCGTGTAGCTACCGGCCGTTCGCACAAGCCGCACCCAACACGGTGCGGCCACGCCATTGACCGTGGCATTGATGACCGCAGCGGTGGACTCGGTGGCACGATACTGGAACGACACGCCGCCGCTCGGTGTCACGCAGGCCAGCGCATAAGGCGAAGTGATCGTGGTGGAGTTGCGCATCATCACGCCAGCCTTCGATTCTTGGTTCACATGATCCATGCTCGCGACCCGTGTGATGATTTCGGCATCACCCGTGAAGTCCTGCCGCACCCAGCGGAACTCATCGCCCGTAGCGGGTCCGATGTCCGCACCTGCACCGCCAATGATGAAAGTGCCGCTGTCTTCCGTGAGCGATCCTGCTGCGCCGACTGCACCGATGTCGCTGCTAGTCCACGCAACAGGTGCGGCGCTGAGCGTAATGCCCGCAGCGGGCAGCAACGCGGTGTTGGATGAAGCCACCGTGACCGTGACTGTCCGTGCTTCACTTTCCGCATCCGACAAGGCAAACGCCACTGCTGGTGAGACGCTGCTCATGGGCAGATAGACATCGGGAACCGCAGTGATCGCAGGAGGTTGATTCGTGCCGGTGACGGTGATGTTCACGGTCGTGGCCACCGCCAAGCCGTTGTAATGCCGTGCACTCGAATGCGCGAGGCCCCAGATCTCCGCGCGGCCATTGATGCCGCTTTGCAGCATGGCGTCTTCGATCTTGCCATCGAACCAACGGTCCAAACTGGCCGTGGTGGTGTTGCAACCGCCGATCTGAAGCGATGCCGCCTGGTTCACATTCATCGCGACAGAGGCGACGCTGCCATAAGCAAAGCCATCGACGTAGAGCGCGAAGGTGCCGACATCGGCGGCCGTGCGGTCATATGTCAGCGTGATGTGATGCCATTCATTGAGGCTGACGCTGGGTCCCACGATCTCTTTCTCCAGCGCGGAGCCCCATTTTTGCAGGCGCAGTGTGTTGCTCGCGGCAGGGAAGAAGAGTTCCAGCTCCGCATCGGGTCCATGGCCATCACCATTGCCGAGATGCAGGACGAAGTCCTCTGTATC